>JBBQAK010000024.1:0-16863 GCA_038316215.1 Gemmatimonadales bacterium
GAGAGCCGATAGCACACAGCCCCAAGCCTCGGGAGCCGAGAGCCCACAGCCCAAAGAACCCAGAACCCAGAGCCCCCCTAAACAGTACAAACCTCAACAGCCTCCTTCAACGACTTCATCCCCTCCCTCCTCGGCAAAAACTCGTGGGCAAACACGCCCGAGTATCCCGTGCCAGCAATGAACTCCGCGATCCCGCGATAGTTGAGCTCTTGCCCAGCATCAATCTCATTCCGGCCCGGAACTCCTGCCGTATGGAAATGCGCGATCCACGGCAGATTCGCCTTGATCGTCGCGATCACATCGCCTTCCATCACCTGCATGTGATAGATGTCGTACAGCAAGCGGAAGCTCGGTGAACCGACTCCTTTCGCCACCTCCACCGCCCACGCCGTATGATCGGCGTGGTAATCCTTGTGATCGACTTTGCTGTTCAGCATCTCCATGCACAGCACCACCCCATGCTGTTCGGCCGTCGGCATCAATCGCTTGAGGCCCACAATGCAGTTCGCGATGCCTTCGCCGTCCGACATGCCGCCGCGATTACCGCTGAACACGACGATCTTCTGTACTCCGGCCGCGGCCGCTCGCGGAATCATTGCTTCGCCATCAGCCACCAGCTTGTCGTGCTGATTGAGCCGATTGAAGCCAACGGGAATCGCGCCCAAGCTGTTGCCCATCGTGCACTGCAAACCGTACTGCTTCGGGACCTCCCATTCCGTGTCGCCCAAGAGATCGACACCTATCAACCCCATGCCCTTCGCCGACGCACACAATTCGTTGATCGGTGTGCGCGAAAAGCACCACCGTGCCACCGACTGATTGAGTCGCCCGACGCGCACAACGCCGGCCGATGCGGCACCGAGCGGTAACACCGACGCAGAGACTGCCGCCGCGCCCAGCGTGAGCAACGCGTTGCGACGTGACACGCCGCCGAGATCAGGACGCATCGACTTCACAGGTTTCTCCGCTTGAGTTCACCAACGGCATGCGCCACGGCACGCGCGGTCAGCGCCATGTACGTGATCGACGGGTTCTGGCAGGCGCTACTCGACATGGCGGCACCATCAGTGATGAAAAGATTCGGCACGTCCCACGCCTGATTCCATCCGTTCAAGACGCCGTCTTTGGCCGTGGTGGACATGCGTGCGCCCCCCATCTCGTGAATGCAGTGACCCGGTGGATGCATCGTGCGATTCGCGCGTACGTTGATCGCACCGGCGGCTTCGAGAATTTCGACCGCGCTGGCCGACACGTCTTTGTTCATCGCGATTTCGTTCTCGCGCCAGCGCACGTCGATACGGGCAGCCGGAATGCCCCACTTGTCCTTCGTGGTGCCATCGAGCGTGATGCGGTTGTCGGCGTGCGGAAGGGTTTCGCCCCAGCCACCGATGTTGATGCCCCACGGTCCCAAGTCGTCGATCAACGACTGCTTGAACGCCGCGCCGTAGCCAGCCATACCACTGCCGCGTCCCCAGCCGGATCGGCTCGAGCCGCCCTGCATACCGTAGCCACGCAGGAAATCAGGGCTTTTCGTGTTCACATTCCGGAAGCGCGCCACATAGATGCCGTTCGGTCGACGGCCGATCGTACGCTTGTCGAGATAGCCAGGCATCGTGCCGCCAGCGCCGGAACCGTAGTGATGATCCATCACGTACCGCCCGAGCGTGCCGCTGGAGTTGGCCAAGCCGTCGGGCCATCGCGTGCTGCTCGAGTTCAGCAACAGCCGCACCGACTCGATGGTGGAGGCGCAAAGGAATACGACCTTGGCCTCGTATACCGTTTCCTGCTCTGTGCGCGTGTCGATCACACGCACGCCACGCGCGCGCGAGCGTTTCGCATCGTACAGGACTTCGGCCACCACGCTGTGTGGACGTAACGTCATACGTCCCGTTTTCAATGCAGCGGGCAGGGTGCTGCCGATGCTGTTGAAGTACGAGTGCGTCACACAGCCGCGTTCGCACGGACCACAGTAGTGGCACGCCGCGCGCCCATTGTGGTTCTGTGTGAGAATGGCGGCGCGACCGATGGTCATGACACGCTCGCCGTTGAACGCCTTCAAGATGCGTTCGCGCGCAACCTGTTCCACGACCGTCATCTGCATCGGTGGCAGGAACTCACCATCGGGCAGATGCGCCAGCCCCTCTTTTGCGCCGGTCACGCCGATGAACCGCTCCACGTGCGAATACCACGGCGCGATGTCCTTGTAGCGAATCGGCCAGTCGGTGCCATGCCCATCCTTTGCGTTCGCTTCGAAGTCGAGGTCGCTCCAACGATAGACCTGACGGCCCCACATGATCGACCGCCCGCCGACTTGTCGCCCGCGGAACCACTTGAACGGCGCGTCGTCTGGAGAGACATACGGATTGTCGTTGTCGTTCACGAAGAATTTGCGGCCGGTCTCGTCGCACGCGTAGCACTGCCGCTGTACCGGCTGCTCCTTCTCCAGCGCGTTGCGATCGCCCCACCCGCGATACTTCATGTCATACGGCTGGATGTGCTCCACGAAATCCTTACCGCCGAAGTCCACCGGGCCACCAGCTTCAAGCACGAGTGTGGATAGGCCGCGCTCGGTGAGTTCTTTCGCGGCCCATCCGCCACTGATACCGGAACCGACCACGATCGCGTCGTACACGCGGCGCTGCGGTTGCGCGTCCGCATACAGGTCCTCACTCATCACGACCTCCGTTGCGGGCGGGCATGTCGGCGGCCCCGTCAAAGCGGCCCGGCATGATCTCGGTTTTCAGTACGTCACGCTGAATCCGCTCGCTCGTGAAGTATCCGTGAATCACGAGCCCCTTCACCCGCGCGTAGCCTCGTGCTGCCGGCGCGTTGCGATCGTATGGCGTGTCGAGCGCATTCATCACGAGCGCCAGCGTGTCACCGGTGACCGCCGACATCGGTTGTCCGGCGATCGCGCGCGCTTGCGCGTCGATGGCGTCGAGGCCGGTGGTCAAGGCACGACGGTCGGCCTCCGTGTAGTAGTCGGCCACGATCACATCGATCCAGGCCAGCACGCCCACGTCGGTGGCACTCGGCGTATCGGTGCGCGGGATGATCGCGTCGGCCAGCGCGGCGAGTGTTGCGCGCTGGGTTGACGTCAGCGTGTCCTGCGCGCCCGAGTCACGCGTGAGTCGGGCGGCTTTTGACCACGCTGCTTGTGCCTCACCGGGGATGAGCGTGAGGGCGGCCGCGGCGGCCGCGACTTTCAACAGTTCACGTCGTTGCATACAAACCTGCATTGGCAGTCGAGGAGGTGAACGCCCTCCCCGACTGCGGTCCGGCGGCCGCGGGAGGTACTACTGCACTTGGATGTACAGCGGGGTAGGCCAGAGGCGCAAGATCGCCTCACGCGTCGTCGGCGGCTTGTCGTTCTTCGCCTTCGTGAACTGCTTCCACCCGGTGAACTGCACGGGCTCCCGCTTGATATCGCGATAATAGGTGTCGCGCTTGAGCCACGGGGCGCCGAATCCATCCATGTGCATGACCACTTGCACCTTCGGATCGAGCTTGATGTTGCGCGCGTTCGTCACCCCCTTCGGCGTGAAGCGGTGCACGACCAGGATCTTGGGCGGCAGCTTGTACTTGTCCACCACCTTCGCGAGGAACCTGATGGCGTAGTTGATGTCGGCGGCGTCGTAGGTGCCGATGCGACGACCGGGAACCGCGCCGCTCGACTTCATCGAAAACTCGGGGTCGATACCGAGATGTACGTCGGGTCGCATGAGAAATTTCTCGATCCACGGAAGTTCTTCCGGTAACGTGCTGCGACCGACCTGCAGATCGACGAAGAGCAGGGCGTTCTTGGACTTTGCCCAGCCATACACTTTCTCGATCAGGGCGCTGTCCATCCGCGTGCGATACTTGCCGCTCGGTCCTGGGTCCGGGTTGGCGACCATGGCGATCAGGTGTAGCGCGGGCTGCACGGGATGCGCCGGATCGAGGCGCGTCCATTCCGCCGCATCGGCCTCGAGCTTGGCGAGCATGTCGTTCGTCTCGAACTCGCCGAGAATGCCCATGCGCTTTGAAAGCGGGTTGCCGTAGTACGCCAACACGCGCTTCGCCGGAAGGATCGACCCCGGAAGCGGGGTGGCGGTCTTCACGGGCCACAGCGAGTCGAGATCACTGCCGGTACCCCTGAAGGCGAGGTGGCGGTCACCCGATTGCGGGCCGAGCGCTCCTTGCGACTGGGTGGCTTTTGGCTTCGCCGCCGAGTTCGGGGCCGCCTTGGTTACCGGCTTCGTTGCCCGCTTCGGTGAAGACTTTGCCGCCGACTGTGCCGGGGCCGCCGTCGGAGCCAGGACGGTGCAGGCGGCGACGGTCGCGCCGAGCAGGAGCGATAACGATTGACGGGAGAACATGGATGTGTAGCGAGTCGGCACGGAGGCGTGATGATTGGGCACAGATGGCTCTGAAGAGGGCCGCGAGCGCAGTGTAATGGCGGTTTCGTAACGTACCAAGGGTCCCGTCGTGTTGTGCGGCACTCAGCGCGGTGCGCGGGTGTTGCGCTTCACGGTAATGGCGCGGTCGATATCGAGGGCAATGGTCCCGGCCGCTTCGGCCTGTACGACGAGCCAGCGCGGATGCACGAGAACATCGAGCAATTTGCCAGTGCGCACCGTACCGGAGAGTTGTACCCCGTCAGTGAGATCCCGATTCAGTGCGTCTTCGACTTTCGCACGCGTTTCCTCGAGAATGGTGTCGAGCGGAAAGCGGGCCTGTTTACGCAGCTGTGTGACCATATCGCCCTTACGAAGCCAGGCCAGTCCCCGCACGAGCGCGTTGCTGGTGGACACGTCGAAGTCGAGATCGGGCACGATCAGCGCGCGCGTCACCTGATCGACTTGCGGCGTACCGACGAGGTACGCGGTGCCGCTGATGTCACCGCTCACGCGAACGGCGAGTACAACGCGCCCGTCGTCGAGCGGGGAGACCGAGAGCGAGTCGATGCGCACTGAGCGGCCGAAGCGTCGGAATTTCCGGCCGACGATCTCGTGGGAAAGCGTCGCCGACGCCACGTCGTAGGGGAGCAATCCTTCAATTCGAATGCGGGCGCTGTCGCCGACCTCCTTCAGCGCCGGTGACAACGGCGGCAGCGGTAACCGCGGCTCGCGCGGTTGCGGTCCTGCGATGAGACGAGGGTGCGCGTACAACCGCACGGTCGCCACGAGCGCGCTGTCGCGCAGCGAGAAGTCGCCAAGTCGCAGCTGTTCCGGAGCGAGATCGAGCCAGAGACTGTCGCGGACACGGATGGGGCGCTGCATCATCCCATACCAATTGTCGACGCGCTTCCGTACGTCGAACGCCATGATCTTCCGATCGAGCGCGGGCAGTTTCGAGGCGAGCAGCGGACGGATGGCGCGTACGACCTGCTCCGTAACATCAATCTTCAGAAACGTCACGAGACACGCATCGCGGACCTCCTCTGATGCTGGGCGCAACGAGGTGACGCGCGTATGCGATTCCAGAATCCATGCCGGATTGAGTCCGATATCGGTGTTCAGCACCACCTGGAGTCTCGGCGGCGAATCATCGGTGCCGCACGAGGCGCTGAGCGTCGGGCCGATGATCGGCTTGTACCATCCACGGCCCTTGTATGATACGGTCGTGGTGAGGGTGAGCTTTGTACCGTCGAACTTCACGGCGAACGGCGTGCGCGTGGCCGAGAACGCCACCTGCTGTCGCTTATTCGACGGAATCGGCATGCGCTTGTCGAGGTCACCGAAACGTCTCGGCACCGCTTGCTCCAGCGCCGTCAGTGCGGGCTCGAGTGCGTAGCTGATCGGCGCGTCTACAATCGACACGGGCATCGATGGCAGCTCTGGAATCTTGCGCTGACCAGGCCGCGAGGTGGGGGCGGATGGCGTAAGCGATTCGCTGCGACAGGCGCTGAGTGCGCCGGTCGCGAGAAGGGCTCCTCCCCATACGCGCTTAGAAAGCTTCATGTGTGCAAATTACCGACTGGTTCGCCCTTGCACGGCTCAGGCTGCACGATAGTTTGGCGCGCATGCATATCGATCTGACACAGCGCGTCGCGGTGGTGACCGGCGGCGCAAGCGGCATTGGCCGAGCGACGGCGCGCCGTCTGGCACAAAGCGGCGCCCGCGTGGCCATCTGGGATCGGGTTTCGGCGATCGGCGAAGCTGCTGCGGCCGCGCTCGCTTCGGAGGGACTCGTGGTGCACTTCGTCGAGGCCGACGTGACACAGCGCGTCAGCGTAAACGCGGCGGTAGTGGCCACCGTCGCGCGCTTCGGCGGGATCGACATTCTCATCAACAACGCGGGAATCACGCGCGATGCACAGCTGGTGAAGATCAAAGACGGATTGGTAACGGGGGGCATGACGGACGACGAATTCGACGCCGTCGTGGCCGTGAATCTCAAGGGTATCTACACGTGCACGCAGGCCGTGGTCCCCGAGCTGCTGAAACGTGGCGGTGGACGAATCGTGAACGCGTCATCGGTGGTCGCACTTCATGGCAACTTCGGACAGACGAACTACGTCGCGACGAAGGCTGGAGTGATTGGCATGACGCAAGTGTGGGCCCGTGAACTCGGCAAGCGGAACATCACCGTCAACGCCATCGCGCCGGGCTTCATTGCCACCGAGATGACCGCCAAGATGCCGGCATCGTCGCTCGAGGCGATGCAATCGCACACGCCCGCGGGTCGTCTCGGCTCGCCGGAAGACGTGGCCAATGCCTACTGCTTCCTGGCGTCCGATTTCGCCGCGTTCATCAACGGGGCCGTGCTCACCGTTGACGGCGGATTGGTTATCGGCACGTAATGGCCGTCGCGCGTTCACGCGCGCCGCCGTTTCCTCGCGGGTGTTGGCGGTTCGGTTTTCGGTGCCGCGTACTGCATGCGAACCAGAATCGTGGCGGCGCGTCGAGTCGCGATAGATCCCTTGGGTGACCAGCGCCGGGGAGCCGGGAGGATCGCGGCTAATCGTGCTGCCTCGTCCCGCGTCAGATCGGCTGCACTTTTGTTGAAATGCAGCCGTGCGGCTGCCTCGGCGCCGAAGGCGTTGGGTCCCCATTCGGCCAGATTGAGATAGAGGTCGAGGATTCGCTCTTTCGACAGGAGGAGTTCGAGCAGCAGCGCGATGTAGGCTTCGATCCCCTTGCGCACGAATGAGCGCCCGTTCCAGAGGAATAGGTTCTTGGCCACCTGCTGCGTGAGCGTCGATGCGCCGCGCAACTTGCCGCCGCGGCGTCGCCGCTCGAGGGCGTTGTTGATCTCTACGGTGTCGATGCCGAAGTGGAGATAGAACCGATCATCCTCGGACGCGAGCACGGCCCGTCGGAGATACGGCGACAGTTCGCCGCGCGAGACCGTCGTGTGGGCCGGCCAGATCGGCCGGTCGCCGTTGGCGGTACGCGCGACCACGCGCTGCAGCATCACCGAGGTGACCGGCGGTTGCACCACGGCGAAGAGCAGGATGAACGGGACGGGCAGCGCCATCAGGATCAGCGCGATCACGGCCAGACGCTTCACGATGGCGCGCCAGCCGGTCAGACGCTTCGCCGTCGCGGGGCGTTTCGCCTTCTTTTTCGCAGCGCTCACCTGATCACGGCTCGCGCAGATGCGGCGGCGTATCGGGCGGCTGACGGCGCCAGCGTCGATGCTGCCAGAAATACTGCTCTGGGTACTCGCGCACGAGACGCTCGAGGATCTGCGTGTAGCGCAGCACGATGGCATCGATATCGACTTCACGATCACCCGTGCGCTCGACTTCCACTGGCTCGATAAGGATCGCGTAGCGGCCGCTGGGCTGCCGTACGACCGCCACGAAAACGGTGGGAACGTCGAAGCGCAGCGCAAACACGGCTGGGCCGCGTGGGGTCTTGGCCGGCCGGCCGAAGAAGGGCACGAACGTACTGGCCAGCCCCAGCGCGTCGTGATCGCTCACGAAGGCGATCGCGCGGTTTTCCCGCAGCGATCGTGGCGTGCGCCGCACGGCGTCCTTGTCGTGAATCACTTCCATGCCGATCTCGCGGCGCGTCCGCGTGAGATACGCGTCGAAGATCGGGTTGGCCATGCCGCGGGCCACGACGTCGATGGGGACGCCGCGCGCGGCGAAATACGCACCGCCGAACTCCCAGTTCCCCAGGTGGCCCGTCACGATCAACAGGCCCTTGCCCTTGGCCAGCGCCGCCTCGACGAGCTCCCATCCCACCACTCGCTCCACGCGATCAAGCACGAGTTGCGGTGAGGTTCCGGGCAGGACCGCCGTTTCGATCGACGTGCGCCCGAGGCTGTCGTAGGATCGGCGGGAAACTTCGACCACGCGCTCGCGCGAATACTCCGGAAACGCCGCCGCAATTTGACGTTCCACGACGCCCGCCCGTATGCCGATCGGGTTGTACACAAACCGGCCGATCAACCCTCCAACCCAGCTCGCACCTCGCCAGCCGAGGAGCCGGAGTCCGAACACGGCCAGGCGCGTGCCGACATACTCGAGCCGGTGCGACACAGTCGCCGGCTTAGACGTTGGCTTGCTTGACGATGCCGGCGGCGATGGGGCCAATGGTGGCGGAGGGGCTGGGCTGTTCATGCGTCACACAATGTAACGGGCCGACAGTCGAACGCCGCGTCAATCCGAAGATCGACGCGGCGTTCGCGGTACGACGGAACCAAGGACGGGCCTTAGTTGGTCAGCATCACCAGTACGCGACGGTTCGTCGCACGGCCGTTGTCGGTCGTGTTCGGAGCAATCGGGTCCTTCTCGCCCTGCGTACGCGCTACGACGCGCGATTCCGCCACGCCCTTCGAGACGAGGTAAGCCTTTGCCTGATCGGCACGGGCCTGGCCTAGCGTTTCGTTGTAGCGCTCCGAGCCGATCGCGTCGGTGTTACCCGTGACGGTGATCGTGCGCGAAGAGTTCGTCGGATCGACCAGCGACGCCGCAATGGCATCGAGGATCGTCTTGGCTTCGCTCGTGATGTCGCTCTTGTTGAACGAGAAGTTGATCGCGCCGATGACGACCGGGCGGGATGCCGGTCCAGCGATCCGCACCGTGTCGATACGGTTCACATAGATCGTGTCCCGTGTCATGACACGCAGCGTGTCCGTCACGATGCGCGGCTTCGAATCGCGGGTGAAGAACGACAGGCTCAGACCAGCCTGAGCGCCGAGGTTGAGCGCGGCGGCACGGGCCACCGGCTTGGCGTTGTCGTCGGCCGGAAGCACGTAGGTGCCGGTGCCTTCGAAACGCGCCGAGAGGCGATCATTGATGATGTAGCGCAGGCCGAGCAGGCCCTGGGGGCCACCGCCACGCGGCGCCACGGTACGCACACGCCCATACGAGTCATAGGCATAGCCGGCACCAGCCAGCAGCTTGACGCGATCGGAGAGCGGGTGGTTGTAGGTGAGACGGTACGCCCACAGTGCATGAGACACTTTGTTGAGCGTGTCGCGAGCGGCCAAGCCGGTGCGCGGCAGGTTCACGTCTACGTCGGCATAGCTGAGCTCCATTTCAAGGAGCCAGTTCTTGAACGCGTAGACGCCGGCGCGACCACCGAGGCCGAGCCCCGTGTCGAGCTTCAACGTGTCGGCAAACTTGGTGACACGGCCGAATGCACCGATTTCGATGGCGCCCTGACGCTGCGCGAAGGCGGACGCCGGAAGCGCAACGCTGAGCGTCGCGCCGATGATGAACTTGTGCAGGGTACGCATATTCCTCCCGAATAGGTGAGCTTTGGTGCGCATGATCACCAACTTCCGTCAATGAATTGGGACGGATGAAGTTGGAAGTGTAACCGTACGCACCTAACAGTAACTTATGCTGCCGGAGACTTCTGGCAACAGCCAACACATCACACAAATGATGCCACGACCGTCACAAGGATGACTTCCATGTCACAGACGACCGAGAATGGCTATCCATCACAGTTTCTCACTACCCGTCGAACATAGATGAGCTCGGATCCCACCTCCCGTCCCCCGGTCCCCCAGTCCCAGCGCCTCGCGCAACTGGGACTCGTGATCAATGCGGGGTTGGCGGTGATCAAATTGGTGGCCGGCCTTCTCGGAAATTCGTATGCACTGGTCGCTGACGCGGTAGAGAGTTCGACGGACATGGTCGGTTCGCTGGTGGTCTGGAGCGGTCTCCGAATCGCGAGCCGGGACCCCGACGATCTGTATCCGTTCGGCTATGGACGCGCCGAGGCGCTGGCGGCGGCCGCCGTCTCGGCGATCATGCTCGGGGCGGCCACCGGAATCGCGATCGAGGCGATCGCGGAGATTCGCGCACCGCACCATGCGCCGGCCTGGTGGACGCTGCTGGTGCTGGCGGTGGTCATCGTGGTCAAGGAACTCCTCGCCAAGCGTGTCATGGCGGTCGGTGCGGCATCGGGGAGCGTTGTCGTCGCGGCTGATGCGTGGCACCATCGCGCCGATGCGATCAGCTCCGGGGCCGCCTTCATCGGCATCACGATGGCCCTCATCGGCGGCCCGGGGTGGGAGCCGGCGGACGACTGGGCCGCGCTCGTTGCGGCCGGCGTCATTCTCATCAACGGTGGCCTGCTGCTGCGCACCGCCCTCCGCGATCTCATGGATCGCGCGCCCGAACCGGCGGTCTTGGCCACCGTTTCCGACGCGGCGCTCACGACGCCCGGCGTGATGGCCATCGAGAAGCTGAAAATCCGGAAATCCGGAACCGCCTTTTATGTGGACATTCACGTCCAGGCCGACCCTGCGCTTTCGCTCCATGACGCGCACATTCTCTCTGGTATGGTGAAAACCGCGATCCGGCAGCGGGTCCCGGCGGCCATGGGAGTGCTCATTCACATGGAGCCGTTCGAACCAGCGGAGGAATCATGACCAATCAGCCCGACTTTCATGTGCTCGATCGCGCGGAGTGCGAAGCGCTGCTCACCTCGCAGCATGTCGGCCGCCTGGCGTTCACGTTTCGTGACCGCGTCGACATCGAGCCGATTCATTACGTGTACGCGGATGGGCACATCTACGGCCGCACGCAGCGCGGTACCAAGGTGCACGTCCTCGCGCATCATCCGTGGGTCGCCTTCGAAGTCGATGAGATCAAGGCGATGTTCGAGTGGCGCAGCGTGGTGGTGCACGGGCGCATCACGTTCCCCGATCCCGATGGATCACCGCCTGATGTCGAGCGCTTTGCGCACGCCGTGGAGAGGTTTCGCACGCTCGTGCCTGCCGCGTTCGACGACGATGATCCTACTCCCGCACGTGAACTGGCCTTCGTCATCGCGGTCCTGGAAATGACGGGTCGTGGCGCGACGGTCGGCGGGACGGCGTGATGCCGAACGGACTCTCGTCGTTACAGCTGACCCCGGTCGATCTCAGTCAGAAAATCAAGCTGGGAAGCAAGGCGGCCAGCATCGAAGGCTCGGTTGAGAAGACGGCGCTCGAGGCAGCCACAAACGCGCTGCTGGCGCGACTCTACCAATTGCAGGCTGCGTTTCGCGCGGATGGACGGCACGCGCTGTTGTTGGTGCTGCAGGGGCGCGACGCCTCGGGCAAAGACGGCGTCATCAAGACGGTGTACGGCGCGTTCAATCCGACCGGCGTGCACGTCGCGGCCTTCGGCCCGCCCACGCCGCTCGAACTGCGTCACGACTTCCTCTGGCGCGTGCATCAGGTTGTCCCGCCGCGCGGCATGGTCGGGGTGTTCAATCGGTCGCACTACGAAGACGTCCTCGCGGTGCGCGTGCGAGAACTGGCGCCGGAGCCGGTATGGCGTGCGCGCTTCGATCATATCAACACGTTCGAACGCATGCTGACCGACAGCGGCGTCATCATTCGCAAGTGCATGCTCCACGTGTCGCGTGAAGAGCAACACGATCGCTTGAAGGCGCGTCTCGACGATCCGACGAAGAACTGGAAGTTCCGTCTCGATGATCTGAAGGACCGCGACCGTTGGGATGCGTACACCGACGCCTATCGCGAAATGCTCGAACGCTGCAGCACGCCATGGGCGCCGTGGTACGTCGTGCCTGCTGACGACAAGGCGGTGCGCAATTATCTTATCGCGCAGATGCTCGTGGAAACGCTCGAGTCCACAAAGTCTGCGTACCCGCCGATGGACGAAGCCGTGCGGACCGCTGCCGCAGGATTCGCGTGAGCGTCGGCACCTACGGCGGTGTTGTGGCGCTCTTGGCGGCACTGCTCCTGCTCGGTGTCGCCGCGTTCCGTTGGCGCGTACGGCTCATGCGCACGAACGGGCTCCTGCTGCTGGAGGGTGAGCGTCGGCTTCGTGAGAGTGAACGTCAGTTCCGTACGATCTTTGATCGCGCGATCGACGCGCAGCTGCTCGTCGACGACGGCCGCGTCCTTGCCGCCAATGCGATGGCCGCCACCCTGTTCGGGGTATCCACGCCGGAGCAGTTACAGCATCGGGCGCTGGACGAATTGTTACTGCTGCCGTCCAGCGCGGGAAAAGCCACGCCGCCTCCGCAGGCATGTACGGTGCGGCGCGGGGAGACGGCGGTTCCCGTCCAGTGCACGCGCACCGACTTGCCGACTGAAGGCAGAGTGCTCACGCATCTCGTAATCCGCGACCTCAGTCTGGTGCGTCAGGCCGAGGCGGAGAGAGTATGGTTTGAGGCGCAGGTTCGCGAGGCGCAGAAGCTCGAATTACTCGGGACGCTCGCCGCTGGCGTGGCGCACGATTTCAACAACCTCCTCGGTGTCATTCGCGGCAATGCGGAACTCGCGAAGAGTGCGCTCCACAAGGGGCGCAGCAACGAGGAGAACCTCGGTGCGATTCTCGATGCCAGCGATCGCGCGCGCGATGTTGTTCGTCAGATTCTCACCTTCAGCCGCCGCGCGACGCCTACGCGCGAGTACGTGAACCTGTCGCGACTCGTGCTCGACCTGCAGCCACTGTTGCGGCGCATGATTCCGCGGACGGTGACGCTGGTGATCGAAGGCGCGGAGCAGTCGCAGTTGGTCATGGGCGACCCGACGCAGCTGCAGCAACTTTTGCTCAACCTGGTGTCGAACGGCGAGTACGCGATGCGATCGAAAGCCGATGGCGTCCTCACGATTACGCTCTCGTCGCGGATGGTGCCCGAGTCAGCGCCGGAGCCCAACGGCTCGGTTGTGGTGCTGCAGGTTCGCGACACGGGCGACGGTATGTCGGCTGACGTACGCGACCGTATCTTCGAACCGTTCTTCACGACCAAACCCACCGGAGAAGGCACGGGGCTCGGCATGGCCGTGCTGCATGGCATCGTGGTCTCGCACCGCGGACGCGCCGATGTCATGAGCGAGATCGGACACGGCACGACCTTCGAGCTGATCTTCCCTCGCACCGTGATTGATGGGTTGTGGGACGAAGAGCTCGACGAGCTAGACACGCAGCAGGCAATCGAAGCCGACGACGAGATATCGGCGGCCGCGTACGGCAGTGCCATGGACGCCGACGAGCAAGAGGTGCTCGAACAGAGTCCGTATGCCGGCGCGTGTCTGGTCGTGGTCGACGACGAGCCGGGCGTGTCTCGCGTCGTGGAGCGCGCGCTGCAACATTACGGACACGTCGTGCATGTGTTCGCACAACCGGAGGCGGCGCTCGCCTTCATTCAACGGCAGCCGTCAGCCGTAGATCTGCTGATCACCGATCAGACAATGCCCGGTATGACGGGCGACGTGTTGGCAGAGGCCGTGCATACGCTGCGACCCGAGATGCCGGTGTTGATTCTCACCGGATTCAGTCACCGGCTGACGTCGGAGCGGATCGCCGCGGCACGCGCGCACGCGGTGCTGCTGAAACCGGTCGCGCTCGACGATCTGCGGAAGTCGGTGGACGACGCGTTGGCCAGCGTGCGAATCTAGTTCGCGGGCGGCCACTTCCGCTTGATGAGTTTGTTAATGCCGTTCTTCGCCCGCTCCTTCGAGCTCTGCGCCGCGCGCTTCTTGATCTCGTCGGCGGTGAGCTTTACGAAGGTGCTGTTCGGATACTTGGCGACGACCGGCGCGATCTTGAGCGTCGCCCCACCGTAGTCCCCGGCGTCGGCCAAGCTCATGGCGTTTGACAGCTTCACCACGGCGTCCAGATCGTCTATGCGATTGGCTTCCTGTCGCGCATCGAGCTTCGCTTCGTCGTCTGGTGTGAGCGCGATGTCGAGATCCTTGATCAGCTGCCGCGCCAGCTTCTTCTGCAAGTCGAAGAACTTCTCTTCCTTGCCGGTTACGTTGGCGGTCTTCACGATGGCGCCGGTCTCCACGCGAATGATGCGCGTATCGATCCGCATCTGTGGATTCACGGCCGCGATGGAGCCGATCACGATGTACTGGGCGCCAGATAATCGTCCGACCTTCACCGCCGTGGTCGAGTCGAAGTAGCGCGACCGCTGCTGGTCGATCTCCTTCGTGACATCGGCCAGACGCTCGCGCTCGAGCAACTGGATGTCATTCACCGCCGCGAGGTCGGTCGTCATCATCGCGGCCATGCCTTTGCCGAGATGATCGTAGTCCGATTGGCCGGTGTTGTTGTCGAACGTGAGCACGGCGACTGTTTTGCGCGCTCCCGCCAGCGATAACGGTCCCGATGACGCAATCGATGCCGTCGTGCCGGGTGCGAGCGACAGCGGAGCCAGGCCAAAGGCTATCAGCAAGACGCGCAGGGCAGTAGGCATAGGTGAAAGGTGTGGTCCGTGGTCCGGATGTCAATTCATCTGGGCCGCTTCGGTGGCGACCCGACGTGATGTATGCACCGTGCGAGCAGCCTCAACGGCGTTGTTCCGAGTTGTGGTCAGCGCCCGCCGAACCGCACCGGTAGCCAGTAGCTGACTTTGACGGCGAGGAAATTGTCACCGCCGGCGCGGGTGGTGCGGAACAGATCGCTCGCTCTCGCGGGATCGCCGAACGCCTCGGCCGTCCGACGGTTCTGCTGCCACACCATGAAGAACGTGCTGCCTGGGGTCCATTCCCAGCGCATCACGATGTTGGACCGGAACGAGAGCACGTTGAAGTCGCGATTGGCGAGTGTAAACGACGACGCGCCATCGGTTATCGTCAGCGTGCCGATGGAATCGGTGGCCATCGTGGTGCCATCGGTGCCGTATTCGCGCAGCAGCCGACTGCGCGGGGCGGTCAATTCACCGATGCGCGAGTAGCGGCCACTGGCCACGAAGGGCTCGGCGTACGCCTCGACCGACAAATTGGGCGAGAACGCGTAATTGGCGCGGAGCTTGGTGGAGATCGTCGTACGGTTGATGAACGCGAAGACGTACCGATTGCCGTAGGTGCGGGTGCCACCTGCTACGCGGGTGACGTATTGTCTCGGGTCAGTGCCCGACTGGAAAATGGGCTCCGCCGAGACGGATACGCGCGGCGACGGTCGCAGCGTGATCTGGCCCGACATGTTGCGCCGCCACGCGCCGAACTCGTCGACCCCGTAGCCGCCATTCACGCGCCAGCCGGTGCGCGCACCGAACGGGTTGTTGATGCGAAACTCCTGGCGGAACTCTCGAGGTAGCCCCATGTACGGCCCGCCGCGCGTGACGGCATCGTCGACCGTGGCCAGCGCGATGGTGGAGCGCACGTTCAGATTCCAAAAGTTTCTCAGCGTCGCACTGCTGTTCTGCGACCACGTGTTCAGCTGGTGCGTTCGCTCGAAATTCCACGCCCCCCGCGTTTCGAAACCGAGTCGCCAGTTCTGGAACAGGCGACTCGGCGTGGTTTCGCGGATCTGGAGATCGGCGTTGTACTCGATATCGTCGGTCGATTGGAGTCGGCCGAGATCATTTAGTTCGAACCCCGGCGACTCGACTTTGACCTCGGCGCCCCACAGCAGGTGCTGTCCCGCATCCTTGTCGGCGCGGAGCTGGGCCGAATACCCGGACAGGGAGGTTTTGAGCGGATCGAACAGGACGTTTCGTCGGTCCGGGCGTTGAAAGAGGCGCGAATTCGTCGTCTGCAGCCGACGGATGGACGCCGTGTCCCCCGCCACATGCGTACCCGCGACGAACCCGCTGATGGCGTACTTGCCCTGCTGAAAGCGAATACGCCAGTCGGCCCCGCCGAAGTAGCTCTCGCGGGCCAGCAATCCCGCCAGCGTGGGTTGGCCGCTCACGTTGCGCTGCACGGTACTGAACGACGCGCCCACGGTGGAGGCTTGCTTGCCAATTTCCTGCTGCAGTCGTAGCACGCCGTAGGCTGATCGCGGCTCGACGGGCACCTGGCGGGTGACGCCGGAGTCCGCGTGGAACACGCGAGCATTTTCGGCCGCCGTCACGGCGGTCACGGCACCGATGGACAGGCGGCTCGGCAAACGCCCGGTCAGCTTGGCGGCGCCGAGGATGGTGCTACTGCGAGGCGTGTCGACGAAATCGCCGGTGGCCGAACCCCGTGGTGGTGCGCCGATGCGGCGAGGATAGAAGTATTGTGCGCCGTTCCCGCGCACCATTTCACTGCCTTCCGTGAAGAACGGTCGGCGTTCGTCAAAGAATGTTTCGAAGGCGCTCAGGTTCACTTCTGCGGGGTCGGCTTCGACTTGTCCAAAGTCCGGATTGACCGTGGCGTCGAGTGTCAGACTCGAGCCGAGCGCCGCCTTGGCGTCCATCCCCATCCGGCCCGCGAGCGGGCGGTTCAACGGATTGTCGGCACTCGCCGAGCCGCGTCGCGTCGCATCGCCGGCCATGTATGGCAGGAACTCCACGGGGCGGGTTGGCGAGACGTCGTCGAGACCTTCCAAGGTGCCGAATCGCGAGACGTAGCCGGTCTCGCGAGGTGACACCATCGCCCACTGGATGTCTTCGTTCTTGTCGGGCATCCATCGATCGATCTGCATGCCCCATCGCTGCCGCGCCGCCTTGGGAAACCGAAGCTGGGAGAACGGGATACGCAGCTCGGCGGTCCATCCGGTGGAGTCTTCGCGAGTGGCAG
>JBBQAK010000200.1:0-7235 GCA_038316215.1 Gemmatimonadales bacterium
AACACGCTCGCGAAGACCCGCGCCGCCGCCGTCATGGCGACGCTGCTCAAGCTGGCCGGCCCGGACGCCGCGTCGATCAAGGACCGCATCGTGTCGTCGAGCTTCGGCGAGCAGTGCATCATCGTACCGAACGGCGACGCCGATCCGGGCCCACCGCGTCCTCGCGTGTCGGCGGCCAACAAGGCCGCGCAGGCGCCGAACCGTCGCGTCGAGATCTGGCAGCTGCTCGACGGGAAGGGGGTGCCGACGGTGTGTCGCTCTGCCGAGGAGCGCGCGGGTCACGTGCCGTTTGGAGACCTGAAGTAGGGATTGGAGCTGAAGGATTGAAACTGCCAACGGCTTAGGAGGCAGGGGGGAGATGAAGAGGGAGGAGGATGCAGGTGACCGCGCGAACGGTTGCTGCTTCCTCCTCCCTGATCGCCTCCTTCCTGCCTCCTAAGCCGTTGGCAGTTCAGAGCGCCTTGAACTCATCAAACGGCTGCCGACACGAATTACATACGTGAATCGCCTTGCACGCCGTGCTGCCGAACTCACTTTGCAGCCGCGTATCGCTCGAGCCGCAGAATGGGCAAACCACGGGCACGCGGGCACGCGTGAGCGTGATGAGACCTTGCGGTTCGGCGCGACCCGGCGGGGCGATACCGTAGGCGCGCAGCTTCTCGCGCGCGTCCGGGCCGATCCAGTCGGTCGTCCATGCCGGCGAGAGTACCAGCTTCACGTTCACGTCGCGCACGCCGCGTTCGAGGAGCGCCGTGCGGATGTCGGCTTCGATCTCGCGCATGGCGGGGCACCCCGAATACGTGGGGGTGATCGTGATGGTGACGGCCTCTTGCTGAATCGCCACGTCACGCACGATACCCAGTTCGACCACGCTGATGACCGGGACCTCGGGGTCCATCACCGTATTGAGGACTCCGTACACCTCGTCTGGAGTCAGCATCGGTGGCGGTCTACCACGATGCGCCAGGGTGCGAGCGCGCCACGATCTGCATGGTGGCCAGCATGTGCCCCAGGGATTCCGTGTGAAAGCCGCGTCGGCCGCCGCGTCGCACGGCTGGGTCGGTGGGGAGCGTGAGCGTCGCACGCTGCACCACATCCTTGACCATCGTCAGCCAGAGCGAATGCAGCGCGTCGTGGTCGATCGCGATGAACGCTTCGGCCGCGACGGCATCGTCGACGGCATCGTGGTCGAACAGTTCACCGGTATAGCGCCACAACGCGTCGAGCGCCTGCTGCGCACGCTCGTGACTCTCCTCGGTGCCGTCGCCCAATCGCACCACCCACTCGCTGCTGTGGCGCAGGTGATACTTATCTTCCTTGAGCGACTTGGCGGCGATCGCGGCGAGTCCTGCATGTTCGCAGCGCGACAGCGCGTCCCACAGCAGCACGCTGTAGGCATCGAACAGAAACTGCCGCACCATCGTGACGGCGAAATCGCCGTTCGGGATCTCCACCAGCAACGCGTTGCGATAGGCCACCCCGTCGCGGAAGTACGCGAGGGTGTCGGCATCGCGCCCCTGCTCTTCGATCTCGCCGGCGAGCGCCAGCAACGAGCTGGCGTGCCCGATCAGATCGAGTGCGATGTTGGACAGCGCGATATCCTCTTCGAGGATCGGCCCGTGACCACACCATTCCGACAGCCGATGCCCAAGCACGAGACGATCGTCGCCCAAGCGCAGCAGATACTCGAACAACGGATTGGCGACCGGCGTACTGCGCGGTGCGGCGACCTGGAACGACGGTTCGGTCATCAGCGACTCAGAAGATGCGCACGCCGCGCGGCGCGATATAGAACTGCGGATGACGATACGGCTTGTCGTTGCCCGGTTCGAAGAACGGCCCCGCATCCGACGGCGCCGAGGCCACGATGGCCGCGGTTGGCACCACCCACAGGTTCACCGCTTCGCCACGCCGCGCGTACACGTCGCGGGCATTCTGCAGCGCAATCTCGCCATCGGGCGCGTGCACGCTGCCGGCGTGTTCGAACGGTTCCCCCTTGTTGGGTTGCGTGAAGACCTCCCACAGCGGCCACTGACTGTCTGACATGATCGGAGTCCTGTGGTCAGGCCGCAGCCGTGGAGGAACGTACCTTCTGCTTCTCGGCGTAGGCCGAAGCCGCCGCGCGGACCCATTCCCCGTCTTCGTGCGCCTTGCGGCGGGCATCGAGCCGTTCGCGATTGCACGGCCCGTTGCCTTTCAGCACTTCGAAGAACTCGCTCCAGTCGATCTCGCCGAACTCCCAGTTACCGGTGGCCGAATCGAGATGCAGATCGGGATCGGGCACCGTGATGCCGATGGCGATCGCCTGCGGCACCGTAAGATTCACGAAGCGCTGACGCAGTTCGTCGTTCGTCTTCCGCTTCACGCGCCACTTCAGTAGCTCGGCGCTGTTCGGCGAATTCGTGTCACTCGGACCGAACATCATCAACGACGGCCACCAGAAGCGATTGAATGCTTCCTGTACCATCGCCTTCTGTTCCGGGGTGCCATTGGCCAACACGGAGCAAATCTCGTAGCCCTGACGCTTGTGGAAGTTTTCTTCCTTGCAGATGCGGACCATGGCGCGGGCATACGGGCCGTACGACGCTTTCGCCAGCACGGTCTGGTTCACGATCGCGGCGCCGTCCACGAGCCACCCAATCACGCCCATGTCCGCCCACGACAGCGTGGGATAGTTGAAAATGCTCGAGTATTTCGCGCGACCGTCGAGCAACTGTTGCACGAGCTCGTGACGATCGACGCCGAGCGTCTCCGTGCCGCAGTAGATGTACAGCCCATGCCCGGCTTCGTCCTGCACCTTGGCGATGAGCGACATCTTGCGACGCAGCGACGGCGCGCGTGTGATCCAGTTGCCTTCGGGCAACATGCCGACGATTTCGGAGTGCGCGTGTTGCGACATCATCCGTGTCAGCTGCTTGCGATAGCGCTCCGGCATCCAGTCCTTCGGCTCGATGCTTTCGCCAGCGGCGATGCGAGCTTCGAAGGCAGCCAAGAGAGCCGGATCCTCGGTGGGGACGATCGGGTTCTGGTCCATACCCTCAATCTACCCACCGCAAACGGGGTCCGACAATCCGATCGCGACGCTAATTTCCATACATGACGACAGATGCTGCCCGACCCGCCAACAGTCCAGACGGCTACGTTCGTACCGACATCGCCGACGGTATCGGCCGTATTGAATTCTTTCACCCCAAGAGCAACGCGCTACCGAGTGCTGTTCTGCGCGATCTCGCCGACGCGGTGACCGCCGTCGGCGCCGACCCCGCGGCGCGCGTGATCGTGCTGCAGAGCGGCGGTACTGGTCCATTTTGCGCCGGCGCTTCCTTCGACGAACTCGCTGCGATCTCCAGTCCGGAACAGGGTCAGGAGTTCTTCAGCGGGTTCGCCCGTGTGATCCTCGCCATGATCCGTGCCCCGAAGTTCGTGATCAGCCGTGTGCATGGCAAAGCGGCCGGCGGTGCCGTGGGCCTCATCGCCGCCTCCGACTTCAGCATGGCGGTCACCAAAGCGTCGGCCAAGCTCAGTGAACTCGCCGTCGGTATCGGTCCGTTCGTGGTCGGTCCGGTCATCGAAAAGAAGATCGGACTGGCCGCGTTCGGCGCCATGTCCGTTGATGCCGACTGGCGTGATGCCGCGTGGGGTGAGCGGCATGGCCTGTATGCGAAACTGTTCGACGATGTAGCGGCCATGGATGACGCCGTGGGCACGCTCGCCACCACACTCGCGGCGTCCAACCCGGACGCGATGGCGATGCTCAAGCGCGTGTTCTGGGCCGGCACGGAACAGTGGGACACGCTGCTTACCGAGCGCGCGGCGATGAGTGGCACGTTAGTGCTCTCGGACTTCACCCGGCGCGCGATCGGCGCCTTCAAGACCCGCTAAAAGCGCAGGGCCACCCTCACGCCGGCGGGGCCGCGCACGTCGAACCAGGGGGCGATGGCCACAATGGACGCACCGCGCTGTGAGCGATTCGCTGAGACCACCGCGTCGATCATCCCGACAATGGTGACCGCCGCCGCCGCGCCCATGCCCGCGCTGAAATACGCCCGTTCGCGGGTGGTGCGCGTGTAGGGAGCCGGCGCACCGTTCGGATCGACGTACGCGACGGTGGTGGCCGTCGTCTGCTGTGTCAGCGCGAGTCCCGTCGCACCACCAACCGTCGCAAGGATGAGCACGCCGCGCACGGGGTGTCCAGTGTAGAATTGCCCGAATCCCGGGAGCAGGCTCCGGCTGAACGCCACGCCCGGCCGGTACACGGGTCGGCGCAGCACTTCGATCGCGCGTCCCACCTCCACACGGTCGTCGACGGTCGGTGCATTCGCGCGGTACTGCTCGAGATCCTGCAGCGCGGCCGTGCGCGATTGGTTGGCGGCCCGCGCCAACCCTCGGTTGAAGTATCCCTCCGACGCTGTCGGCGCATCACGCACGACATCGTCGAATGCCCGGATCGCGGCCGTGTAGCGCCCGTCGTCAAACAGGGCGAGGCCAAGACGAAACGCGACCTGCACATCCGCCGCCCGACGCTGCGCCGTCGCAGGCACGATGCGACGCAACCGATCACGCACGTCCGTCGCCTCTCGACCTGCCGGTGACAGCGACAGATATCGACAGAATTCGTCGATCGCCTTGGCCGAATCGGCCAATTCCTCGTGGGCGCGGCCGAGGTCGTAGGCAATCCGCTCGTCACCGGGATTCAGGATCGCGGCGCGCGCAAACGCGTCACGCGCCGCGGCCTGGTCGCCGATCAGCGCCGCCTCTTGTCCCGCAGCGGCGAGACGACGCGCCTCGGCGTTGTCTCGGCGTACCGCCGGCGCCTGCCCCACCACCGGCAACTCGCAGCCGGGTGCCGCGCCGGTCGTGAGGGTGCGCTTCGGCGTCAGGCGCGGTGCGCCGCTCTGTGCCCACAGCGGCGATGAGAGCACCACGCTGACAAGACACGTCGCCACCAGGCCGTGAACCATTCGTCGTGGCGCGACCAATTTAGCGAACCGTGATCGTGACTGATGCACTGACGCCCTCGGAAGTAACCGTGATAATCGCGGAACCGACGCCGGTACCGACGACCAGACCCGTGCTGGACACGAACGCCACGCGCTCGTCGCCACTGCGCCAACTCGTACTGCGCCCGGACAACGGCGCGCCCGATGCATCACGGAGTGTGGCGACCAGCTGGATAACGCCGTTGACCGCGAGCGACGGACTGGCCGGCGCGAGCACGATCGACGCCACGGCGGGCACGCTCACCGTCACCGTGCTCGTGCTGGAGATCCCTTCGCTTTCGGCGATGACCAAGGCGACGCCGGGCGCGACGCCAGTGACGACGCCGGACGGGTTCACGGTGATCACGTCCGACGCACCGCTGCGCCACACAATGATGCGCCCAGTGAGGATGGTTCCGTTCGCCGCACGCGCCGCGACCGCGAACGGTCGCACGTCGCCGACGAAGAGGGATGCAGACGCGGGAGTGATCTCCATCGTCGCGACGGGCAACGGCACGACTTGCACACTGGCAAGGCCGGACCTGCCTTCGCTCGTCACCGTGATGCGCGCGCTGCCCGGAGCAAGCGCGGTGACCACGCCGGCCGCGGTCACTGAAGCCACCGCTGGCGCATCGCTGACGAACGTCAATGGACGATTGGTCAGGACGTTGCCGGCATTATCGGTGACCTGCGTCTGTAGTGTCAGCGTCGCTCCGATAGTGAGCGTGGAAACGCTGGGGGTTACCGCCACAGTACCCGCGAGGCGAGCGGGGACGACCACGGTCGCCGTACCGACGCGCCCTTCACTCGATGCGGAAATGATCGCAGTGCCCGGTTGCAGGGCGATGACGTTTCCGGTCGCCGTGACGGCCGCCACCGAGACGTTGGTCGAACTCCACGTCACCACTCGTCCGAGCAGCACCACGCCGGCCGCATCGCGCAACGTGACCGAAAACTGCCGATCGGTTCCGACGGCGACGGTGTCCTGACTTGGGCTCAACGTGACGGATTGAATGGGCGGCAGCGTACTCGTAACGGCGGCCTGCGCGGTGCGACCTTCACAGGTCGCGACGATGGTGACGGCGCCTGGTGAAACGCCCGTCACCGTACCCTCAGCGTCGACGCGCGCGACGGTCGGGTCGCTGCTGGACCACGTGATGCGTCGGCCGAGGAGCGCTACGCTTTCCGCGTCGAGCGGCTGCGCACGGAGCTGCACCGCTCCGCCCACACGGACGGCGGCGATGGCCGGCGTCATGACCAGGGACGCGACCGGTCGCTGGGTGACGGTGACGGTCGCCGTCGCACTCACGCCGCGAGCGCTGACCGCGATTCGCGCCGTCCCGGGCGCAGTCGCCAGCACGACGCCGGTCGATGA
This sequence comes from Gemmatimonadales bacterium, assembly GCA_038316215.1. Taxonomy (GTDB): domain Bacteria; phylum Gemmatimonadota; class Gemmatimonadetes; order Gemmatimonadales; family Gemmatimonadaceae; genus Gemmatimonas. Next base: position 6,355 of record JBBQAK010000200.1, read on the forward strand.
GACGGTGGCCACCGTGGGGTCGCTGCTTGACCAGGCCAGTGGGGAGACCGGGACCGTGTTGCCGTTCGCATCACGCGCACGCGCCGTAAGGGTAACGGTCGCACCAGCGCGCAGTGTCGGTGACTGAGGCGTGAGTTCGACCGCTTCGATAGACAGATCGCTTACGGTCGGTTCGGCACAGGCCAGCACGAGCAGCGCGCTCAGCGCTGTAAGCGGTTGCAGGAACCGACGGATACGAGGCCAGATGGTCACGGCGTCACCGTCACAACGGCCGTGCCGGACTTGGTTTCGGATGTCGCGGTAATTGTCGCACTGCCCTCACTAACGGCCGTGATCACACCCGTGGCGCTGACCATGGCGACGGCGGTGTTCGAACTGCCCCACGTGATCACACGACCGGCGAGCACGTTGTTGGAGATATCACGCGTTGTCGCGGTGGCCTGCGTACTGTCGCCGACCGCGACCGACATTGAGGCGAGTGTCACCGTTACCGTCGCGACGGGTTCAGCCGTGACGGTGATGTCCGCTGTTCCGCTCTGTCCTTCGCTCGTGGCCGTGATCGTGGCGCTGCCGACCGCCAGCGTCGATACCACGCCACTGCTGTTCACCGTCGCGACGAGGGTGTTCGAGCTGCCCCACGTGATCGCGCGTCCGGTGAGCACCGTGTTCGACGCATCGCGTGTGACCGCGGTCGCTTGCGACGTGGCGCCGACGGTCACGGTGGTCGGCGCGAGCGACACGCTCACGCTGGCCACGGGGACGGTTGTGACCGTGAGCACGGCGCCGCCGCTCTGTCCGTCGCTGGTCGCGGTGATCGTGGCGCTGCCGACGGCGAGTGTGGACACGAGGCCGCTGCTGTTCACCGTCGCGACGAGGGTGTT
>JBBQAK010000152.1:0-8626 GCA_038316215.1 Gemmatimonadales bacterium
CGTCGAGCGTGAGCAGCTTCTGCTCGGCCAGATCAAAGAGCGTCACCAGAATCGGCACCTTGATCAGCGAGGCCGTGGAGAACGTCTCATTGCCGCGCCGCTCGAGATGTTCGCCGGTCTCGAGGTTCGTGATGCTGTAGCCAACGACCCCGTGATGTGCCGCCGAGAGGCTGTCGAGCGTTCGGCGCAACACCGCTGATTTCGCACTCTGCGCACTGGCCTCATGCGATGAGGCGAGTAGCGACAGCGCGCACACTGTGGCGAGTGTGCCGGCAGCGAAGCGGGACGGGCGAGCGGGCATGGGGAAAAGCTCCGGCACGGCGTGAGTTGCTTCGAGAAGGAAGCGTGCTACGATTCGGACAGCGGAGGCACTGATGGAGATCTACAAGCAATTCACCTTTGAAGCTGCACACCGGTTGCCGAACGTGCCACCGGGGCATAAGTGCGCGCGGCTACATGGGCATTCATTCGACGTGACGGTCCACGTGCAGGGGCCGCTGTTGGCCCATGAGGGATGGGTCATGGACTTCGCCGACCTGAAGGCGGCGGTGAAGCCGATCATCGAGGAGCTCGATCACTATTACCTCAACGACATCGCCGGCCTCGAGAATCCCACGAGCGAGGTGATCGCGCGCTGGATCTGGCGACGACTCATGGCAACGCTGCCCGGTCTCAGTCAGATCGTCGTACGGGAAACGTGCACCTCGGGGTGTATTTACCGCGGCGAATAGCAACAGCAACAGCCGGAACACCGATGACACAGATGAAAAGGAAAAAACACCGATAAGCAAACAGCCTCGGCGCTGTTCATCTTATCCCGTGTGGTTTCCGTTCATCCGCGTCATCCGTGTTCCGGCTGTTGCAGTTGGCTGTTGCAGTTGGCTGTTGGAGTGGCCGCCTATCGGTTGCCCCACTCTCTGAGAATGACGTCGAGGTTCAGGTCCGGCGCGAGGAAGCAGCCGTGACCATGCCCGTGCAGTACGCGCATGGCAGCGTTCGGAACGCGCGCGGACATGTACGTCGCTTGCTCGACCGATGGAATCAGGTGGTCCTCGTCGGCGGCGAGGAAGAGTGTCGGTACGCGAATGTCCTTGAGTCGGCGTCGAAGGTCGTAACGCGACAGGATGCGTAGCCGGTTGATATAGCCGAGTCGGGTGGTGGCGCGCGTGAGCAGCAGAAAGCGGCGAATTTCGTCGCGGTGCGTGTGCGACGAGTGTAGCCGCGATGCCGTGAGGCGCCGAACGAGTCGCATGGTGCCCCACGGGACCATGCTCGCGGCCGCGATCCCAGCGTAGAGTTTGAACTTTGGGGTGATGCGAGAAAAGGAATTCAGGATCACGAGCGCGCGGATTCGCTTCGGATGGGCGAGCGCAAAACTCATGGCCAGTGCGCCCCCGAACGATTCACCGACCACGATCGCCGGCGTGCCGTCGGGCACCGCTTCGTCCAGGTGGCGCGCGATCTCAGCCACCAGAGCGTCCATACTGAGCGCATCGTCGCGTAGCCGGAAGGTGATGACCCGGAAGCGGTGTGCCAGCAGACGAGCCTGTCGGTAGAAGAGGAGACCGGTGCCGTCGAGTCCGGGGATATAGATCAACGGTGGCCCTTCGCCCTGCACGTGACAATGTTCAGGGTGGTGCGACGCGGGAACAATGTCCCCGCGGTCGCCCACCACCGCTTCTCCGGTCTCCACATGCGTACTACTCAATGACTGCGACATCGCGTGGTAGGGCTCGGTTCCTGTGGGCCGCTGTGTCGGTAGTGATCGTGGAAACGATCATTACCGGACTCGCGCTCGCGCCTGCGGTGCTGTTCTTACATTGGCAGTCTACGTGGCCAATGTCCACGTGGATTCGCCTGACACTGGCCTCGCTCGGTTTCGCGCCGATGTATCTGGTGTGCGCCTGCTCGCTCATGGCGTACTCGGCGCTCGTGACGAACGCCCTCGGCTGGCGCACCCCGCCGAACGTGGAATTGCCACTGCAGGAGTTCAGTTGGCCTGTGCTGAACTGGGGACGCTACCTCATGACCATTCACGTGGTCCGCGTATTGGCCGGCCCCGCGTTCCGTTCCACGACGATCTGGAACTGGTACATGCGTCTCAATGGCGCGCATATCGGACGCAACGTCTGGGTGAACAGCCTTGCCCTGATGGACCACAACCTTCTCGACTTCGCCGACGGCGTCGTGATCGGCTCTGATGCGCACGTCTCGGGTCACGTCGTCGAGCATGGTATCCTCAAGACCGCGACCGTGCGACTTGGCCGGAACACGCTCATCGGCATCGGCAGCGTGGTCGGCATCGGCGTCGAATCCGGCGACGACGTGCAAGTCGGCGCGCTGTCCGTGGTGCCCAAGTTCATGCATCTCGACACCGCCGGTGTCTTCGTCGGTGTGCCGGCGGTGCGGGTGCGCTAAGGGGACTGACACGGGAGCTCCGCCCTTGAGCCGCCCAGTAGACTTCCTGACAGTGCTCGATTCCTGCTCCTCCACCACCGGACCTATGGCCGCTTCCAGTCTGCTCGCCCTTATCGACGACATCTCGACGTTGCTCGACGATGTCGCGGTGCTCACCAAGGTGGCGGCCACAAAAACGGCCGGCGTGATGGGCGATGACCTCGCCTTGAATGCAGAGCAGGTGTCGGGTGTAAGCGTGCAACGTGAACTGCCCGTGGTGTGGGCCGTCGCCAAAGGCTCGTTCATCAACAAGCTCATCTTGGTCCCGGCGGCGCTGCTGATCAGTGCGTTCCTGCCCGTGGCGATCATGCCGCTCATGATTCTCGGTGGTCTGTTTCTGTGCTTCGAAGGGGTCGAGAAGCTCGCCCACAAGTATCTGCATCGCGAGGATGCGCCGACGACCGGTGAGCGGTTGCAAGCCCTGGCGGACCCGCGCATCGATCTCGTCGCCTTCGAGAAAGACAAGGTAAAGGGAGCCGTCCGCACCGACTTTGTGCTGTCGGCCGAGATCGTGGTGATTACGCTTGGCACGATGGCTACCGCGCCGCTCATGCAGCAGGTGGTTGCACTCAGTGCTGTGGCGATCGGGGCCACCGTGCTCGTGTACGGGCTCGTGGCCGGCATTGTGAAGCTCGACGACCTAGGACTCGCGCTACATCGAAAGCAAGACGCGGCGGCCCGCAAGCTCGGTGCGTTCATTTTGCGCGCGGCCCCGCTCCTCATGAAGAGTCTCTCCGTGCTCGGCACGGTTGCCATGTTCACGGTTGGTGGTAGCATCATCGCGCACGGGGTGCCGTTCATCGAGCATATCGTGGAAGGGGTCGACCACTCGCTCACCGAACGCAGCGCCGTGCTCGCCTTCGTGGGCACCACGGTGATCGATGCCTTGGTCGGTATCATCTCCGGAACCATTGCCGTGCTGCTGTATACACTTGGGAAGAAAGTCATGCGCGCGCCGGCGACGGCTGTCATCCTTGCGACGGCGCCGTTTTTCACGACACTGGCCACGACCGTCGCGGCGCAGCAGTCTCCCCTTGGCGGATGGTCGCAGCATTCGCGCGCCCGCCCAACGCCAAAGGTCGTGACACCCGGTGCGGGTCCGTTCACACCGCCGCCGTCTGATGCCATCGTGCTGTTCAACGGTACATCGCTCGCGCGCTGGACGCAGAACGACGGCACCCCGGCCAAGTGGCGCGTGGTTGACGGCGCGTTCGAAGTGGCACCCGGCACCGGTGGGATCATGTCACGCGATTCGGTGGGTGACGTGCAGCTACACATCGAATGGATGTCACCGACACCGGCACGTGGCAGTGATCAAGATCGCGGAAACAGCGGCGTATTCTTCGGTGGTGGACGCTACGAAGTGCAGGTGCTCGACTCGTACCGCAATCCCACCTACGCCGACGGACAAGCGGCGTCGCTCTACGGGCAGTATCCCCCGCTGGTGAACGCGAGTCGCGCACCAGGCGAGTGGCAAAGCTATGACATCACGTACCGTCGTCCGCGCTTCTCTGCCGCGAGGAAAGTGATGACGCCGGCCGTGCTCACCGTGCTGCACAACGGTATTCTCGTGCAGGATCATCGCGAGCTGGTTGGTCCAACCGCCAACGGTTCGCGACCGCCGTACGAAGCGCATGCCGACCGTCTGCCGATTTCCCTACAGGACCACGAACATCCGGTGCGCTTCCGTAACGTGTGGTATCGCCGTCTCGAGCCGTTGCCGGGTGAGACCGTGCAGTACCGCACGCCGGAAGGTGAGGTGTATCGTGCGATGCCCGCGACGCCAGACGTGTTGGCGGCGCAGGAGCAGCTCGAGGGCGACCGCACGCACATACCGCGCTACATCACGCTCGGTGTGGCGCAGTCGAATGTCCGACAGTTCCGCGAAGCGATTGCGACATTCACCCGCGGGCTGGCGGCGATTCCCAAGGACGGTACCGCGCAATCCCGGCGCGATCGTGCGATGCTGCTGCGGTGGCGTGGACATCGGTATCTGTCGGTGCGCGAGTTCGCCAAGGCTGATGCCGATCTCACCGCCGGCTACGCGCTCGACAGCACCAACTACGGCATTCTCTTTCACCTCGGCGTGCTGCGCTATCTGCAAGGCAACTTCGCGCAGGCGGCTACGCTGTTTGCGAAAGCGCAGCCGCGTGCCCCCGATGGCGGTGAACTGACGGGCAGCACCGACTGGTTGTGGCTCTCGCTGTCACGCGCCGGTCGCACGAGCGACGCAACAGCCATGCTGGCGCGGAAGCCCGACTCACTGCCCGCACCGCCGGGTTACGCCTACGCATCACGACTCAAGCTGTATCGTGGCATCGTCGCGCCCGATGCACTCTTCACGCCTGCCGACACGGCCGATGTGCAGATCGCGACGCTCAGCTACGGACTCGGTACCTGGTATCTCGTGAAGGGCGATACCGTGCGCGCGCGGGGCTCGTTCGAGCGGTCCATGCAGGGCGGTGGATGGCCGGGCTTCGCCTTCATGGCCTCGGAAGTCGAGTTACGCCGACTCAGGAAGAAGTAGCGCCGCGCGTGGGCTTGGCGGTGCTGGGGGGCAGGGGAGCTTCGCGATCCACTGCTCCCCAGTCGCGTTTCGGGGCACCGCGCTTCGGTCCGTCATGCGGCTTTTCCTTCGTGACCGGCTTGGCCGGAAGGCGTTTGCGCCCCTGGCCACCTTTGCCGCCTTTCATCGCTTACTGCTTCGCGATGATGCGGTCTTTGATCTTCGCGTACAACACGGCGGAGAGGATCTTCTTCGACACCAGGTCGTTCTTGGCTTTGTATGGACGTCCACCGATGATCTTGGCGGCATAGGCATCACCAATACCAGGGATGCCTTTGAGCACGTCGGTGCTGGCGCTGTTGATGTCGATCAGCCCGGTCGTGGCAGCAGCAGCAGCGGCCGCCGGTACGGGAGCCTTCGGCTTGGCGGCCTGCGCGTGCGCGGCCAACGGCGTGGCGAAAGCGAGGGCGATGCAGAGCGTGCGGAGCAGGCGCATGAGCGAATCCGGCCGAAAGGTGAGCGTGCGTACTCCGTGAATTCTAGCGATCGCCGGTTTGTCCGTAAAAGGCGTCGCCCCAGCAGCTCACCGCGCCGTCGGTCTTGATGGCGCAGCCGTGACTGCTGCCGAGTCCTACGCTGTGGTGTCTGGCCGCCTCGCCGCCGCGGAATGATCCGCCGATGTTCTTGACCGGACGGTTCACGCCGCTCGCCTGTGTCTGGCCGTTGCCCAACCCGCCGAAGTAGTTACTCCCCCAGCAATAGAGTTCGTTGGCCGACGTGTGCGCGCAGGTGGCGACGGCACCGGCGGCGATGCCGTCGTAGCTGCGCCCGCCCGTCACGGCCCCCGGCACGCCACGATGGGAGATCGACGTCCCGTCGCCCAGCTGCCCCGCGTTCTCGTTGAGCCCCCAACAGAGCGCGGCACCGCTCGTGGTCACCCCGCAGCTGTGGTCGAAGCCTGCCGCGATCTGCACCCACCGCAGATCGCCACTGATTTCCCGCGGACGTCGCTCGGCGAGTCCAAAGGAGTTGTAGGGGACATCGCCCACGCCGATCTGTCCCCAGCGATTCGACCCCCAGCAGTACCCGACGCCGCTGACTGCCACCGCACACGTAGTCGAGCTCGAGGCCGAAATCGACGTGAACCGGAGCGTGCTACTCACCACGACGGGCGTCGCGCTCGACGTCACGGTGCCATTGCCTAGCTGACCGAACTGATTTCCGCCCCAGCAGAGTGCCGTACCGCCGACCGTAAGCGCACAGCTGTGCGCGCCACCTACGGAGATCTGCGCGAAGGTCGAATCGGTCTGTATCGGCACGGGGGTCGCGCTGGACGTGATGCTGCTATCTCCGAGCTGCGAAGCGGTGCCGGGATATCCACCACCCCAACAGTAGGCACGTCCCGCCGTGGTCAGCGCGCAGGTGGATGTCACGCCGGCCGCGATGTCGGCCAGCAGCAATGTGGCCGCCACCCGCAGGGGAGTCCTGCTGCAGCCCAACCGCTCGCAGAGGGACGGTGTACTCGCGACACCGAGTTGCAGATACTCGTTGCTCCCCCAGCACCAACCTTCGCCGCCTGTCGTAACCGCACAGCTGTGAAAGAAGCCGGTCGATACCCGCGCGTACTGTCGTGCGCCACTCACCGGAACCGGCGTTGGCACGGCGCGCCCGGCGTAGGGATTGTTCACGGCCGCCCCATCACACGCTGAAAGGACCAGCGACAGCATGAGCAGCAGATCGGTGGCGAAGCGGCGCCGGAGGTAGCAACGACGGGTCATACGCTCAACGTTACGCGCGACGGGTTGGCGCGGCTATACATCGCGTGGCGTAGACGGTACGTACGACGATATGCTTCCCGCATGACGAATCCTCCGACATCACCACCGCCCGCTCTACCCGAATGGTGGCAGCGCGGCCCCGTGTCGGGTGTACCTGCGCTGCTACAGCCGATAGCCCACGTGCTGCGGCAACTCCACGGCGACGTTCCCGCCGCGGTGTCAGCGCTTACCGAAGCGCAGTGGAGCGCACGACCCCATGGCGTCGCGTCCGTGGCATTTCATGTGCGCCATATTTGTGGCGTGTTCGATCGGATGTTCAGTTACGCGCGTGGCGCATCACTCAATGACGCGCAGTTCGCGGCGCTCGCGTTGGAGAATGCGCCGTTGGCGGCACACGACATTCCGGCGCTGCTCGCGTGGTTTCCGGCGCAACTCGACGCGCGGCTCGAGGAACTGCGTCGTTTCGACGAATCCCGTCTCACTGACGCGCGCGAACTGGGACGCGCCAAGCTGCCCACGACGGTCATTGGATGCCTGGTGCATGCCGCGGAGCATGGCATGCGCCACTATGGTCAGCTGTCGGTCACTGCGCGCATCGTGACGGCAATAGTTGAAGCGCCTGGCGAACCGACCGTGCCCCGAGTTTCGCAAAGGGTGTGAGGTCGAGCTACGGCATCAGCTGCGCCCACTGCGCAGAGTCCGTGTACTGCTGAAACGAGACAATCTGATGACCGCTGAAGCGGTAGACATGGCAAAACTGCGCATTGAGCGTGGCGCCGCTGTGCTTCATCGTGCCACCGTAGCGGCCAAGCACGATCACGTCGTCACCGCCATCAACGTAACGATCGGGTGTCGCGGAGAAGTTGTCGATGGCGGCAAGCAGCCGCCCGAACACGCCTTCGCCAATGGCTGGTACGCCGACGTACGGATTGCGGTCTGCGAGTGGGTTGCCTTCGGCCTCGTGCCATTCCACATCGGGCGCCATCGCGCCGAACAACACCGAGGGATCATTGTTCGCGAAGGCGGTATAGGCCGCCTGAATAGTATGCACGTTTGACATCGGCTGCTCCTGGGCGCGATAGTAGAAAGACTGGGCGCGCGATACGTAACGCCAATCTCGATGGGCGACAAGGACGGCTGGGTTTATCGCACGCGCCGTGGTTGCGATTTCTGCAGCGCCGCACGTACTGCCGCTTCCGCCAGCGGCGCCATCATGCGATAGCCGACCATGTTCGGATGCACGCCGTCGTCACTGTATTCGCGCTTGAGTCCGAGGCGCTCGTCGGACATCGGCGTGTGATAGTCGAGGTACACGGCGTTGTGCGTGAGCGCGTACTGTCTGATCCACGTATTCAGCGCTACGATTTTCGGTGCGGGTGTGAGACCGGGTTTCCACGGATAGTCGAACACCGGCAGCACCGACGACAGAACCACGCGAATACCATTCGCCTGCGCCATCTCGGCCATCGACGCGATGTTGTCCTCGATCATCTCGAGTGAAGACGGCCCTGTGTTGCCAGCGATGTCATTCGTGCCCCCCAGAATCACGACCACCGCTGGCTGTAGCGCCACGACATCCTGACGAAAGCGCACCAGCATCTGCGGAGTGGTCTGCCCGCTGATCCCGCGCCCGATATACGGTTTGCCCGGGAACATCGCGGCGAAGTGCGGCGCCCAACCTTCGGTGATCGAATTGCCCATGAACACCACACGCTGCTCACCAGGCGTCGCCACGCGAACACGTGCATTGTCAGCGCGGTAGCGCGCGAGGTTGGCCCAGTCGGGATTCGGTGGCTGTGCCTGCATCGTGGATACGCTGAGGGTAGTTGCAGCCAACACGGTGGTCCACCACGAACTCCAACGGGACATGGATCGCTCGGCGTAG
>JBBQAK010000223.1:0-6618 GCA_038316215.1 Gemmatimonadales bacterium
GTCGAAATTGGCTACGTCACCGGCATTACCGCCGGCCGTGGCGTCAGACGAAGAGCTGTTCGACCTCAAGAGTCGCGACGAACTGCTGTCCGCGCTCGACCTGTCGTTGCAGCCCGGCTTCATGCCACAGATGCCCACGATTCGCTTGGGCTCCGACCTGCTGCGCTTCAACCGCGTGGAAGGCTTCTCGGCCGGCGTGAACGTATCGCAGGTGCTGGGCGCCGGATACACGCTGAATGCGGTGGGGCGCATCGGACACGCCGACCTGCATGCCAACGGTGAACTGTCACTGGCGCGCAGTAATGGTGCGCGCACGGTGACCGCCACCGTGTACCATCGCCTCGCGGCGACCAACCCCGAGTGGGGCGGGGGACTCAGCTTCGGTGCATCGCTGCCCGCGTTCCTGTATGGACGCGACGAGGGCTTTTACTACCGCACCATGGGCGCCGAGCTCGGTGAACGCCGTGAACGTCGAGGTGGCGTGCTTGAGTACAAGCTCTTCGTCGAGCGGCAGTGGACGGCGGGCGACACCGATGTGGTGAACACCTTCTCGTTGGCCAAGCTGATCGCCGACCGCCGATTCCGACGTAACATCGAAAGCGAGAATCTGTCGGTGACCGGAGTCAGTGGCACGTATTCTCGGGTGTTGTTGGAGCGTCCGAAGGGACTGCGCTTCACCACCGTGCTCAACGGCGAAGCCGGTACGGGCACCTTCCAGTATGCGCGTGCGTCGGTGGAAGGCACGGCTACGCGTCCGGTGGGTCGGTTCTCCACCGCGCTCACCGGGGCGATCGGTAGCTCCATAGGCGACGTACCGCGTCAGCGCGGTTGGTTCCTAGGGGGTGTGCGCACCGTACGCGGCCAGATCGCGGGCACGCAGGACGGGGATGCCTACTGGCTGGCGCGCGCAGAAGTGGGCACCAGGCAGGGTGTCTTCCGGCCGGTCGGGTTCTATGACATCGGCTGGGCGGGCAGCCGAGAGGCATTCGGGAAAGTCCAGCCGCAACGTGGCGCAGGTGTTGGGTTCGGCGTGCTGGACGGATTGATTCGTGTGGACTTCTCACGCGGGTTATATCCGCTGAAGCAGTGGCGGACGGATTTTTACTTGAGCGCGGCGTTGTAGGGGGATTACGCGCGATGGTTGGGGCATGTGGTGCGTTCGGTGGCTCATGCCCACGCCTCGGCGTGCGTCCTGTGGTTCCTGCAGTGGCCTGGTTCGCTGCTCGCGGCGTTTCCGCACGATCCGTTGGAGCATCACCCCCTTTGGCGCGTCCGCCTTGGCTATGGCGGACTGTTTGCCGTGACGGTCGGAATTACACCGCGACTCGTGCTGACGCGACAACTCGGTGGCACCCGAGGCAGTACCGAGAAGAACGGCCACCGCGAGAACGCGCCCGTCTTAGAACCACTCCGCCGTCGGGCCCATGCCCGCGATACACCTGATATCGCCTCGAGATCGCCCGGCCGGTACCGGTTCCGCAGGTCATTGTCCGTCATGTGCACGCCGTCCACGAAAAACATCGTGGTTCCCCCGCCGCGTTGCGGCGTGATACCCGCGTAGCGACCGAAGCTGATCGAGACGTCACCCCGCATGCATTCGCTGAATGCGCCCATGGCTCGCTGTGTAGGCCCGGTGTTGACCAGCTCGCCGTCACGACGCGACACTTTGCGATCCTGATGGCCGTAGAGTTCATGCTGGTGGCTGCGTGATAAGTCGTCGATGTCTATCGCGCGCTCCAGTCATTCGATTCGCTCACTGCCCGCCCCCTGTTGCCGGCGGCTGCCAGTCGTGATTCAGCGTTCGCGCGACCAGATCGCCTCCCTCGCACCGCAAACGATGATTTCCTCACTGATATCCCGCGTCAGCGCGTTGCTGCTCGCCGCGGCTGGCCTCGCGATGTTGTTCGCCTCCGACACGATTCTCCCGCAGCTGCTTCCTGGCTTCTTGCCTTCCGCGTCGTGGCTCGGCCAGCTCATCGCGGCCGCGTGGCTCAGCATTGCGCTCTTCAACTGGAACGCCCGAGACACCATCCTCGGTGGCATCTATGGCCGGCCTGCGGTCAATCTGAATCTCATGCTGTATCTGGTCAGCGCGCTCGCGCTCTTTAAGGCTCCCGGGAGAACGTCGGCGATTTTCGTGCTCGGCGCGCTGTTTGGCGTCATGGCTGTCGTGTACGGCGCGGCGATGCTCCGCGGACCGTTCGATCGACTGGAAGCGCGCTAACACGGCGCAGGCCACACGCCTCATTTGAACATGGTGCGACTGATGGATGACGTCCTGCTGATCGACTCGCCGGTCGGCTTGGGTACGGGGAAGCGCTTGGTGAGTGTCTTCAGCTAACGCACTTTGGTTGGCGTGTAGGTATAGGTCCACCCCGCCTGTTTGACGATCAGCGAGCGCTTGTCGGGCGACACGCGCATATCATCGCCCGTGAGCTGATCACCCATCGTCAGCAGCCCAATGCCGGGCACGATGAAGGCGGTTTCCGTGGTCGATGTGCGCGCGGGTGACGGCTGGTTACCCCCAGTGCAGGCGACCGGGACCTGGCCCATCGGATAGTCGGTGCGCACGACCATGGTGAGCTGGCCGCCGAAGCCGTCTTTTAACTGCTCGATGGTCGAGTGCTCGTACGCGCCCGACACGGTCGGTGCCCGACAGCCGTCGGCACCGTTGCGCAGCGCGCCCGTCACACTCGGGAAGTTGGTGATTTCGGGTTTGCCGGTGAGCCCGCCGTTGCCCTCGTTCGTGTAGTCGAAACTGAGCACGACATGGTCCGTGACCGGCGCATAGCCACTGGTGCCGACATTCAGGATGAGCTCCTCGCCCGAATAGTCGCCGACGACGGCCCAATGGATCACCCTCGCGCTCGTCAGGTCGCTGACGTCCGCTGTGGAACTGGAGCCGCCCGGCGCGGGCGTGTCGTCTTCGGCCTCACGGGCGGACATCGTGGTGTCGTCCGGACCCTCCGAGGCCGGCTTCGGGTCACCGCAGGCCACAAGCGCAAGCAACGGTAGTGTGGCCAAGGCGGTCGCGAGTGAGCGAGAGCGAGAGCGGAAGCGGATCATCTAGGTGCCCTTCTCGTCAGGGGAAATGCAATCAGGGTGTGGGAAGTATGTGGCGCGTGCACACCGGCGAGTCAATATCTGCTCTGTTGGCCAAGGCGTTGCTCATCAGTGTGGCCGATGCCGTACCGAGTGCAGGCGTCGACGTGTAGACGAAAGGTGGCGGTTTCCCATGTAATCAACGTATACTTATACAAACATACAATGTGGTCAGTTCGGTGACGCCACGCGCATGGAGGATACGGCACATGAGACACAACATCCTGACGACCCTGGCTACGGCGATGACGTTCGCCGCATGTGGGAGCAGCGATACACTCACCGCTCCCAGTAATGCGCTGGCGCCAGACGTCCAGCTGGCGGTTGCCACCGCGATCCAGGACGAGTATCACGCGGAAGAAACGTACCTCCGCGTGCTCGCCGATATCGGCGACGTGATGCCGTTCTACAACATCGTGTACGCGGAGCAACGCCACTCCGCATCGCTCGTCGCGCTGCTAGACCGACGTGGCCTCACCGCCCCTGCGAGGCAGTGGAACATCAACAACGTGCCGCGTTTCCCGTCCCTGCGTGCCGCCTGCGCCGGCGCCGTCGACGCCGAGGTGGAGAACATCGCGCTGTACGACGGAGTGCTCACGCTGACGCTGCCGAATGATGTGCGGCAGGTGTTCACCAACAACCGTGCCGCGTCAGTGACGAAACACCTGCCCGCGTTCCGCACGTGCCAATAGGTACGGCCTCTCTGAAGCGAGAGCGCGAGCGGATCACACGGCGCCGGTCACGAAATCGGTCGCCATGTCCCAGAGGGTGCGTTGAACCATTCGGTCGCGCCATGACGCACCATCGACCTCAACTCACGGGACGTGGTGACCGACGAGCGCATCGGCGTGATGTTGGGGGAAATCTCGTCTTCTGTGCCAGGTCGAGCTACGTTTGCCGAATGCAGTAGCAGTCCGCGGCTCGCCCCCTCCTTTGACCTCCGATGCGTCACACCACCCGTTGGCCGATACTCCTGCTGGCGCTGACCGTTGCCTGTTCGGGCGGTGACAGCGCAGCCAGTGATTCGATCGCACCGCCGACCACGATTGCGGACGGAAGCTACGCGCGCATTCAGCGCGACATCCTCGATGTGTCCTGTGTGTCCTGTCACAAGACTGGCGACGCCAACGCGCGACAATCCGGACTTGTGCTTACCGCAGATTCGTCGTACCAGCAACTCATGGGTGTGGCCTCGCTGCAGCGCACGGCCAAGGCGAATGGTCTGCCGCGCATCAAGGCATTCCGGAGCGATAGCTCGCTCTTTTATCACAAGCTGGCGTGGATCCCCGGACATCACAGTGTCGACTACGGCAATCTCATGCCGATGGGCACGCTACAAGGGGTGACGGCCGGGCAGCTGGAATACGTGCGACGCTGGATAGAAGCGGGGGCGCCGCGCACTGGCCACATCGTCGATACGCTCGTGCTCAGGGACACGCGCGTGCAGGCCGCCACGTTCACCCCGCTGCCTGCGCCGACGAGCGCCGGCCTCCAATTCAAGGTCGACAGCTTCGCCGTGAATCCGCTCGGCGAGCGCGAACTCTTCGTCAATCGACGCGTGAACAACGCGGCGGACCTGTACGTCACGCGCATCGAGTCGCGCATGCGTCCGGGCAGCCATCACCTGCTGCTCTACACCTTCGACGACAAGACCACGGCCTTTCCCTGCAATACACGTCCGGCCGCCGACATGGTGCGCGATATTCGCAACCGCGATGGTTCGCTGAACCTCCTGAACATGCTGCCAATGGCGTGCCACGTGTATTTCGCCGGTGCCATGACGCCCGATTTCGACTATCGCTTCCCCACGGGGGTCGCACTCCGTTTGCCGGCCAATGCGCAGCTCGATTTCAACGTGCACTACGTGAACCGTTCGCCCGCCGATCTTCCAGGTGAGGCGTTCGCGAACCTGTACTTCACCGACCGGGCCAACATTCAGACCGTTGCCCGCACGCTGAACTACGCCAACCAGGACATCTCGCTGCCACCGGGACGGCGCACGACGCATACCAAAGTCTTCACGATGCCGACGCGCACCACTATTCTGGGGCTCACGTCGCACATGCACGCGCTGGGCGAGAAATTCGAGATTCGACTGCGCCGCGCGAATGGGACCGAAACCATCGTGTACACGAATAGCGACTGGGAGCATCCCGGCTTCACCAACTTTGCGACACCACTCGTGCTCGAAGCGGGCGACGCCCTCGTCTCGGTCGTGACGTGGAACAACACCACCGATCGCACGGTGTCCTTCGGGTTGGCCAGCAGCGACGAAATGGACATCATTTTTGGGTACGCGTACTAGCCCCTCCGCTGAACGCATGCTGCTGCGCTGTGACCCTCGTTTCTGCGGTTACGACGGCAGTAGTGCGCGGACCGGTGTTGGAAACGACGGAACCTCACGCGCAATTGTCATGCTGAGCTTCGCCCGTGACTCTGCGCGAGTC
This sequence comes from Gemmatimonadales bacterium, assembly GCA_038316215.1. GTDB lineage: Bacteria > Gemmatimonadota > Gemmatimonadetes > Gemmatimonadales > Gemmatimonadaceae > Gemmatimonas. The sequence goes on from JBBQAK010000223.1 coordinate 5,550, forward strand.
TTACGTTCGCCTGATTCCTGCAGCGTCTGCGCCCGTTCCACCCACTGCTGAACCGTCCGCAGTGGCGGTGTCGAGCGCGCGTACCTCTTCTCGGTGTTCACGCGATCCAACAGGTTCACGATGTTTTCCGGGACCCGCTGGCTCAACGCTTCAACCGACTCGACGCCGGATGCTTCCAGCAACTGCCCGTACGTCGTACCGATTCCGCTGACACGCATCAGATCCGCCTGATTCTTCCACGACTGCAGCCGCAGCTCAGAAATGCTGGTTCTTTCGGCCATTTCACGGATCGATTCGGCAGTCGAACATTTGGCGAGCACGTCATCGGTCGTGGTAATACCGACGGAGACGAGTTGCTCACGTTCGCGTGGGCCAATGCCATCGATGTGCTCGATGTTGTAGGTCATGTGTCGTCCTCCCAGGCAAAGCACGCACGACGTGCAGACTGTGCCGTGTACGGGAAATCCGTGGTATATCCACGCGAGATGCGCAGCGCGCCGAGACGATCCCGGGGCGGCATCTCTTCACATTCACTATGGAATTGCACATTTCGTATGGCAGTGCAGCCATTGCCACACACTGAAGTATAACACACTGGACCCATAAAGGCAAGTGTAAAGTGTTTTACGGCAACCACTTACGGGGCTATTGCAGAGTCGCGACCCGCCAAACGACATTCCCGACATCGTCTGCCACGAGCAGTGCCCCGCGCCCGTCGATAGCGACACCGACCGGTCGACCCATCGCCGTGTTGTCATTCGTGAGAAAACCAGTCAATACGTCGATCGGTTCACCCAATGGCGCCCCATTGATGAACGGAACAAAGATCACCTTGTATCCGCTGCGTGGGTCGCGATTCCATGACCCGTGCTGGCCGACGAACATCCCGTTGTGGAACACGCTGGGAAGCGTGGTCCCATGCGACGAGACGAGCCCGACCGACGCGGTGTGTGCGCCCAGCGCATAGTCCGGTACGATTGCCGTCGCCACGAGATCCGGACGCTGCGGCTTCACCCGCGTGTCGATGTGCTGACCGAAGTAGCTGTACGGCCATCCGTAGAACGCGCCG
>JBBQAK010000141.1:0-9067 GCA_038316215.1 Gemmatimonadales bacterium
AGTCCTGCACCATACGCACCAGTGCGTCATACACGCTGCTGTCACCGTGCGGGTGATACTTGCCGAGTACGTCGCCAACCACCGTCGCCGACTTCTTGAACGGACGCCCTGGCAACAGTCCGAGCTCGTTCATCGCGTACAGCACGCGACGATGCACAGGCTTGAGGCCATCGCGCACGTCGGGAAGCGCACGCGATACGATGACGCTCATGGAATAGTTGATGAACGATTCCTTGACTTCCTCATCGATGAGGCGCGGCAGGATGCGTTCGCGGGCGTTCGGTGCAGTCATGTGACGTCGGGCAGGAGAGACGTGATCCGAGACTTGGTCGACGGGCAATGCAGCGTTTCACATGGCGGGCCGGAGCACGACCGATGCGGCGACACGCCAGCCATTAAATGTACACGACCCGAGGCGTAAAAACAACGCATCGGGTCTTGCGTAAACCGCTGTAATTCAAGGACTTAGAAACTCACAGCGAGAGCCGTGCGCGGACCGCCTCGCGATCAGGCGCCCCAGCTGCGTACGATCGAGAGCAGTCGCCACTCGGCACCAACCCGGCGCAGCAGATACGCCGCGCCGCCGTTGCTGCCCGAGCCGATTTCAACGCCGCCGCGCTCCCGCGGACGGTGCACGCCGACCACCGCGTACTCCTGCCAGATCACCATGGGACCAACCACGATATACGACAGATCGGCGTCCGGTGTCGTGCGGCCCACCGCCGTGAAGAACTCGTCCCGTACCCGCTGCTGTCCGGCCGGTCCGAAGTACGCCTTCACCCGAGGACGCGGCGCCTTCGGGAACTCCATATCACTGAAGCCAGGCACCACGAATGTCACGGTGTCGCCGATGACCGGCGAGGGTAGACAGCCCGCCGTGGTGGGATCCGGCACTTCGCCGGTGAGTCCGGTGGCCACCGCGCGATGCACGCCGCCCCCGTCTTCATCCCAGCGCGGCCGGTCGATACCCGCTTCCCAGCCCACGACCACACGCAATAACGCGCGCGAGTCTGCGGCGGCCAGCGGGCGGCCGGCGCCGAGCAGCACCACCGTCCGTTCCATCCGCTCGACCAGCGCCTGCAACGACTGCTGCAGCTCCGGCGTGGTGTCCTTCGCGAACACGCGTAGCGCGCCGGGATTACACCGGTCGCCGAGGTCGGCCCACGACGCCCGGACGAGGTACTCGCGACGCCATGTCGTCAGACGCTGCGCGTAGTCGCGCGTTTCCGCCGCGAGGTACGCCGTGGCCACGGCATCACTGTCGGGCGTGACCTTCGGCTGCCCTTTCGCCGCCGACTGCGCACCTGCCCCAGCCAACGGTGCCAAGAGTGGTGCCAACAACAGGCCCACCATCATCCGGGACTTCACGGCCATCACGGCTTGCTCTCTTCGAACTGTCGCGCGTGTACCGTGACCGGCGTCTTCACCACCGTCACCAACGGTTCGGGCACCGGCATCTCAGCGGTTTCCTCTTCCGACGTCTCCTCCGCTAACTCTTCCGCGGCATCGGCGGCTTCATCCGCAGCCGCTTCGGCGTCGATCGCGCGACGCTCAGCCTGATACCGCTGATACCACTCGCGCGTGACTTCACCCGCGAGTTCACGATTACCCAGACCGAACGACAGGGAGAGCGCCAGCGCGACCGCGCCGAATAAGATGGCGAACGCGGTCGTGACAATGTCGGTCGCGATGCCAAGCTCCTGCAACGCCATGAATACCGCGAGCACGATCACACCGGCGCGACCCGTCCGTGCCAGCCACGGACCACCATGTAGCCCGCCCGCCGACGCCATGATGAGGCCACCGACGAACCCACCGAGTACGATACCGAGGATGATGATCACGATGGCCGCGATCACACTCGGGATGTAGCTCACCAGTTCGGAGAAGACGTTGGCGAGCGACTCAAGACCGATCGCATTCGCCGCGACTAACAGCACCGCGAACATCACGCACCAGAACAGCAGGTTGGCGATGACCTTCGCGGGATTGAGATGCGAACCCGAACGTTCAACGGCTTGCATGACGCCGCCGCGTTCGAGCAGTTGATTGAGGTGCATTCGGCGAAGCAATCGCGCCGTCGCCTTCTCGATCACCTTCGCGACGAGATAGCCGGCGAAGAGGATAACGAGCGCGCCGAAGAGCGCAGGCACGAATTCCCCGAGGAGCGAGAAGCTTTGCTCGAGTCGTTCCGTGAACGTGGACGTCAGTGCGGCCTGACCCGAATCCGTCTGCGTCGCGGCGGCCGCGAACTGCAGAGAGTCGGAAAACTGTTGCTGTAACAATGTCGAATGGAGAGGGGGTACCTGCGAACCTACTGGAAAGTAGCGAAACACCCGTCACGACGGAGGGGTGTCTGCGCTACAACCGCGTGCCCCGCTTCACATCAAAAATGACGCTGCGGCGGCACTGCGGGCAGAGGAGCCACTCCCGCTGCCGGTGATACCCCAGTCCGAACGAGCCGCCGCCGATCGCCCGTTGTGTCATGAGCACCGAGCAGCGCGGGCAGAGGGGAATCTCCCCGTTCTGCACCGTCTCGCGGATGGCCCTTTCCTCGGCCGACGCATACCGCGCCGTTTCGCTCACAGCCGCACGACGACTTTGCCGAACTGCGCGCCCGAGGACAGTCGCTCGAACGCCTTGGCCGAGTCGTCGATCGACCAGACGGAATCGACCGGCGGCATGAGATGTCCCTCCCGAAAGAGCGCCGTCATCGCATCGAACTCGGCATCGTTCCCCATGGTGGACCCCATCAGCGTCCACTGATTCCAGAACATCCGGCGCACGTCGAGCTGCACGAACGGTCCGCTGGTGCCACCGCAGGTCACCAGACGCCCCCGCTTCCCCAACGCGACCAGCGACTGCGACCAGGTCGCTTCGCCGACGGAGTCGATCACCACATCGACCCCGCGCTTGCCGGTGCGGGCGCGTACTTCGCGACCGAGGTCGGCCTGCCGGTGGTCGAGCAGGTGATCGGCGCCCAGCGCCTGTGCCCGGGCCAGCTTGTCGGGACTTCCCGAGGTCACCCACGCGGTCGCGCCGAGGTGTTTGACGATCTGCAGGGCGGCCAGCGCCACGCCACCGCCGATCCCCCAGATCAACACGTGATCACTGGGTTGCACCCGCGCGCGGCTCACGATCATGCGCCACGCCGTGAGTGTGGCCAAGGGGAACGCTGCCGCCGTCTCGAAGGGGATGCTGTCCGGAATCACGCGCACGTTGGCAGCCGGCACGACCACGTAGTCGGCAATCGTACCGTGGCGGTGCTCGCCCATGATGCCGTAGGTGAGACAGAGCGGCTGATCGCCGCCACGGCAGTACTCGCAGCGGCAGTTGCGGTCCACAAGGCCGGGGTTGAGCATGACGTGATCGCCCGGGGACAGGCCCTGTACGGCGTCGCCGACGGCATCGATGATACCCGCCCCATCAGAACCCAGCACCCACCCCGGCTGGATTTTCACCCCCGGAATTCCACCGAGCACCCAGAGATCAAGCCGGTTGATGGCGGCCGCCTTGATCTGCACGCGCACGCTGTCCGGGCCCTCGAGCACTGGAAACGGCACATCATCGCGGACGCGAAGCTGGTCGAGGCCGCCGTGGGCGTCAATCGTCAGGGCACGCATGGGGAGTGGATCAAAGGGTGTGGAATCCCGTGCCGCTACGGCAACGGAAGGGCGTACCGCTGAACGACGAGCTTATCCCGTTTCTCTTCCAGGGCGAGGTACACGGCCTCTTTCCCGAAGCCGAGGAGCGTGGTGTTGTCTGGCAGCCGCACGCGCATCACGCGCACACCGGCCCGTGAAATAACATCGTAACAGTCCGCCTGCTCCTGCTTGGCGCACCGTGTGCTCAGCCAAATATGATCGCGCCGATCGACGCGTGCGCCCACATCACCGCGAAACGGCGGATGCGTGACGGGCCACGTGGTGGGCTCCTCGTACTCCACCGACCGAACCTGGGTCAGTCGCGGGTTCGCTGCGATCTGGGCGGCCATCGCGGCTTTATACGACGACATGATGCGTTTGCGGTCGCCGTCGGTCACGGGAATCTTCGGGAAGGCGATCGGGCCGGCTTGCGTGCGGCTGCCGTCGGGCGCGATCAAGTCGAGGCGATAGCCGCCGGCGCGAACGATCACCACCGTTCCATCGGACAGCACCGCCCACGCATCGACCGACTGCAGCGATTCTGTCCCGACGAACAATGAAAGGGACCCCACCGTCTGGCTGATGACGAATGCCCGCGGCTGCTGCGGCGGTATCAATTGAATGATGGTGTCGTAGCGGAGCGCGGCGATATCGAAACGCACCAGGGGGTAGGGCACACGAACCGGCGGTGCCACGCCCGTCGGCGGGGCAACGCGGGGAGGGAATCCCGCGCCGATCGCCAGTGTCGGCGACACGAGGTATCGCAGCGCCGGTAAACGCGGGCCTCGCGCTGCAGCGGGTTGCCCAGCGGCGGTCGGCGCTAGCGCCTCGCTCAGGGTGATGGCCCGCGCAAAGCGTCCATCCGGCGCCAAAATGGTGAGGCGACCCTTCGCTACGTCGAGGAACGCCACGGAATCGGCGGACCACGACCACAGCGAGCCGATCGCGCGAAAGGCGTTGTCCTCGGGGCCGGCAGTGAGGCGGTCCTCGACGGACCCACTGCTCAGGTCGGCGACCCGCAGTTTGCCGCCCGGCACGTCCGCGATGAGCAAGCGGCCGTCGCGGAGCTCGTACACGGACCGCGCCGACTTGAGGCCGCCGCGCAGTTCGGCCGTCGCCTTGGCGAGCGAGACCTCAGGGACGTCCTGCGCGGCGAGCGGATCGGGCTGCAGGAGCGCCGCGCAGACGAGAGCGGCGGCGACATGGCGAAACGTCTGGCGAGAATCGGATTTCATCCCGAAATCTCAATCGCCTGCCGCGTAAACGGGAGTGCGAACCGGCGGCGAACACGGCGTACGATGCGAACCGTGTGGCATTCCCCTGCCGATCCGGTTCGCGGCCTATATTTGGAAGATATCTCCCTGGCCTGTTCACCACGACCGCCATGCCACATGTCGTCCATCAAGGTTCCACCGCTCGGCGAATCCATCGTCGAGGCGACCATCTCCCGTTGGCTCAAGAACGAGGGCGACCCCGTCGCCGCCGGCGATACGCTGGTTGAGCTCGAGACCGACAAGATCACCGTCGAGGTGCCGGCCCTGGAGGCTGGCGTGCTCACGAAGCGGCTCAAGGGCGAAGGCGATGTCGTGAACGTCGGCGACGAACTGGGTGAGATCACGGCAGGTGCGGGCGCTGCCGCAGCTCCGGCGGCTGCGGTGCCGGCACCGGTCGCGGCACCGGTCGCGGCACCGGTCGCGGCACCGGTCGCGGCAGCAGCTCCGACCACGGACGCCAACGTGAAGGTCTCTCCGGCCGCCGCGCGTCTCGCGACGGAAGCCGGCATCAACCCGGCAGCCGTGGCGGGGACCGGTCGCGGCGGGGTGGTGTCCAAGCCTGATGTCGTGGCCGCCATCGCGGCACCGGCCAGCGCGGCACCGGCCAGCGCGGCACCGGCCAAGGTGGCGCCGACAGCGGCGGCGGCCGCCCCGGCGACTCCGGCCACCGTGGCGCCGTCAGGCACGCGCGAAACGCGCGAGAAGATGACGACGCGTCGCAAGCGGATCGCCGAGAACCTGCTGCTGTCACAGCATCAGACGGCGCACCTGACGACGTTCAACGAGATCGACATGACGGCGATCATGGCCCTCCGTGAACGTCTCAAGGAACGCGTCGAGAAGGAACAGGGCGTCAAGCTGTCGTACATGCCGTTTTTCGTGAAGGCCGCCTGTCTTGCGCTCGAGGCCTACCCGGCCGTGAACGCACAGATCGACGGCGAGATGATTGTGTACAAGCACTACGTGAACATGGGCATCGCGGTGGCGAGCGACGCCGGCCTGGTGGTGCCGAACGTGAAGGACGCGGACCGGAAGAGCATCGTGCAGATCGGCAAGGACATCGCGGCGGTGGCCAAGCGCGCGCGCGACGGCAAGCTGTCGATGGATGACCTGACCGGGGGCTCGTTCACGATCACCAATGGCGGCGTGTTCGGTTCACTCCTGTCCACGCCGATCATCAACTATCCGCAGGTCGGCACAAAACGCAGGACCGTCCGGTGGCGATCGACGGCAAGGTCGAGATCCGTCCCATGATGTACGTGGCGCTTTCGTACGATCACCGGATGATCGACGGGCAGCAGGCCGTGTTGTTCCTGGTGCGCTTCAAGGAACTGATGGAAGACCCGGCGGCGATGTTGCTGTAACGGCGAAGTATGGGGTACGGAGTAGGGGGTAGGGAGACGGGGCGCCCCCCGGACTCCCTACCCCCAACCTCTTACTCCCTACTTCGCAGTCATAAAAGCACCACGACGCCCCTAAGCGTTTCCGCCGGGACGTCGGGCTTCGTCAGCGCACGTTTTCAACGCGAGGGTTGGGTCCGTGTCCGACGATAGATATGCTACGCAGTGGAGTGGCAGTGCGAAATTCGTGCCGTCGTGTCTGAAGGACGCGTCGGCCGGCGCGGGGTCACGCCGCCATCGTCTCGCCAGAGTGCTCTCGCTAATGTACGTGCGAGGCCGCTGGTGCCAATGGGGATTTTCACATGGTGCGTAACGCGTTACCTGGGCAGGTGCTGAGCGGGGGCGTTTGTGAGCTTGAAGATGTGCGTTGGCGTTTCGAGTTTGGAGTTGCACCCACGACTTGAAACTTCGACCCAATACTCCGAACGCACACGCGGTTAACTTTCCAGCTATGACCTCCCCAACCCTCCAAACTGCCGACGTCGTGGTGCTTGGCGGCGGCCCTGGCGGCTATGTCGCCTCGATTCGCGCGGCACAGCTCGGCCTCTCCGTGACCTGCGTCGAATTCGACAAGACGCTGGGTGGGACGTGCGTGAACGTCGGGTGCATCCACTCGAAGGCACTCCTCCAGAGCTCCGAGCAGTACGAATGGCTGCGCCTCCATGCGGCCGAACATGGCATCAAGGTGGACGGCGCGTCGATCGACCTCCACACGATGATGGCGCGCAAAACCGACGTCGTGGCGCAGAACACCAAAGGCGTCGAGTTCCTCTTCAGGAAGAACAAGATCACGTGGGCCAAAGGCTACGGGACGCTGCAGCCGGGAAACGTGGTCGAAGTGAAGTCCGCCGACGGGACGATTACGCATTGGCACGGCACGTCGGTGATCATTGCCACGGGCTCGGTGCCCGTGCAGTTGCCATTTCTCAAGTTTGACGAGCAGCGCGTGCTGTCGAACGTGGGCGCGCTGTCGATTCCAGAAGTGCCGAAGCATCTGGTCGTCGTGGGCGGCGGCGTGATCGGCCTCGAACTCGGCTCGGTGTGGCGTCGCCTCGGGGCGAAGGTCACGGTGGTCGAGTTCCTCCCCACCATTCTCACCGGCAACGATGATGAGGTGGTGAAGGAAGCCGACAAGATCTTCCGCAAGCAGGGGCTCGAGATTCAGACGGGCACCAAGGTGACCGGCGCCGACGTGTACGCCGATGGTGTGCGCGTGCACGTGGAGAAGGACGGCGTGGCGTCACACCTCAACGCCGACTATGTGCTGGTCTCGGTGGGCCGCAAGGCGCTCACTGGCGGCATCGACGCGACAGCGCTGGGGCTGGCGATGGGCCCGCGCGGCGAGATTCTGGTCGACGACCAGCAGCGCACCAACTTGGCCGGCGTGTACGCGATTGGCGACGTCTGCGGCGGCAAGCTGCTCGCGCACAAGGCCGAAGAAGAAGGCGTGATCGCGGCGGAAGTGATCGCCGGCAAGCCGGTACACATGCACCACCGGACAATCCCGGGCATTGTGTACACGTCGCCCGAAATCGCCACCGTGGGCCTCACCGAGCAGGAGGTCAAGGCCAGCGGTCGCGCGTATCGCGTGGGCAAATTCCCGTTCAGCGCGAACGGCAAGGCGCGTACGATGGGCGAGACGCAGGGCTTCGTGAAGTTCGTGGTCGACAAAGACACCGACGAGATCCTCGGCTGTCACATGATCGGCCCGCACGTGGCCGACCTACTCGGCGAAGTGATCCTGGCCATGGAGTATCGCGGTAGCGCCGAAGACATCGGTATCACGGTGCACTCGCACCCGACGCTCAGCGAGACGGTCAAGGAAGCCGCGCTGGCAGCCTTGGGGCGCGCGATACACATGTAGGCGGGAACGGCAACCGCCAACTGCTTCGGGAGCAGGGGGGAGATAAAAAGGGAGGAGGGAGCAGTGACTGCTTCCTCCTCCCTCACACCTTCCACCCTGCTTACGAAGCCGCTGGCAGTATGCGCCCTACAGCATCTTCCCAATCACAATGCCGATCGCGAAAATGCCCGCACACATCGCCATGAGCATGGCAGTCCCGAGCGCCGACTTGGGCTCGACCATGGCGCTGGTCGAGGTGGTCGTCGCGGTCACCGTGTTCGTTTCCGTGCGTGCTTCGGGAATGGCTGCCATGATGTTCGCGGCGACGTAGGCCGGCGTCGTCATGCGACGGCGCTGGTCGGTTTCCGCCGAAATCATCTTCCACAAGTCCACCTGCTTGGCGTCGGCGCGGCGCGCTTCGGCTTCGCTGGTTTCACCATCGAGCCACTGCTGGATCACCAGCGCGGGGCCTTCTGCTGCCGCTGCCGTACCGGGAAGCGGCACTTCGCGATCTGCCACGGGACGGTCAGCAACCGGCGCGGCGTCGCGTTGTGGCAAATCCTGACCGAGGTTCCGGTCATCATGCGCTTCATGTCGGTCGAGCATCAGTCGTATTTCTCCTCGAGCAAAGTCTGAAGGGCTTCACGTGCCCGATGCACGCGCATCTTCAGTGCTCCTACGGTTGTACCCAAGAGATCCGCCATCTCTTCGTAGGAGCGTCCTTCAACATGTTTCATGATGAAGGCTTCCCGGAGCGATGGGGCCAACTGCGCGAGGGCTGAGTCGAGGTCCTGCCGCAGTTCAGTGCGGTCGAGGTCCTCATCGGGACTCGCGAAGGTGGATGGCTGGTCGTCTTCGTCGTAGCTCAGGTGCGTGCGCCGAATGTTCTTCAGCCAGTCCTTGCAC
>JBBQAK010000408.1:0-3627 GCA_038316215.1 Gemmatimonadales bacterium
GTTACTGACAGACCGGCTCACCCGGCGCGTTCGCCGCCAACAGCGAGCCCGCCGCGATCGTACACTCGATACCCGGCACACCGACATGCGTGGCCGTGGCGGACCACCCGGACAAGGCACCGACAAACGTGAGCGTGACACCGTCGGACGCTTGTGGCGCCACCACACTCTCGTACGAATTCTCTGAGGTGAAGTGGGACTCGGCCACGGTCGCCAATCCGCGCAAATCTGACTTCATCGCGGTCAAATATGCACGGCGCTTCGATTCACCGAACTTGGTGATGGCGATCGCCGCCAGAATCCCAATGATGAGCACTACGATCAACAGTTCGATGATCGTGAAACCGGTGCGACGTCGCATCAGTGCGTGCATGGTCAGGCTTCTCCGTAACGAGCGAGTTTGCGATACAGCGTGGATGGGTCGATGCCGAGCATGTCCGCCGCGCGACTCTTGTTGCCCCCTTCATTCTGCAGGACCCACTGGATGTAGGCGCGTTCGATCGCTTCCAGCGTCGGCGACACCGGCGAGCGTTCGCTCACGAGCGGTTCAGCACGACGGGCCGTCACGCGCTCCGGCAGGGCCTCGGGATCGATCACGGAACCGGTCGAGAGAATCACGGCGCGCTCGAGCGCGTTTTCGAGCTCGCGCACGTTTCCGGGCCACGAGTACGCCATCAACGCGTCGAGTGCGTCATCGCGCAGCAGCTTCACGCCCTCGTTGCGCAGCGTCGCGCTTCGCGCAAGGAACGACTCCGCCAGCAGCGGAATGTCGTCCTGGCGCTGACGCAGCGGCGGCAGGTGCACTGCAATCACATTGAGTCGATAGAACAAGTCGGCGCGGAAGCTGCCGCGCTTGATCTCTTCTTCAAGGTCGCGGTTGGTCGCGGCCAGCACGCGCGTGTCCACCTTCACCGCTTCGGTGGCTCCCACGGGAATCACTTCACGCTGCTGCAAGACACGCAGCAGCTTCACCTGAATCGATGCGGTCGTCTCGCCGATTTCGTCGAGAAAAAACGTGCCCTGGTTGGCTGCCGTGAACAGACCGGTCTTGTCCTTCACCGCGCCAGTAAACGAGCCCTTTACATGACCGAAGAGTTCACTCTCGAGAAGTGACTCCGGAAGCGCACCGCAGTTGATCGACAGAAAGCTGTTGTCCGATCGGGTACTCAACTCGTGGATGTAGCGCGCGATCACTTCCTTACCCGTCCCCGACTCTCCGGTAAGCAGTACCGTCGAATCGGTGGGCGCGACGGTCTCGGCGAGATGCAGTACGTCGAGCCACGGTTTGCTGCGTCCGATCGGACGTCCGGTGGTCGTACGCTCGCGCCGTTTGATCTCCTGCTTCAGCGTCGTGTTCTCGGCGCGCAGCTTCCGATGCTCGGCGGCGCGGCGAAGGATCGCGAGTAGCTCGTCGTTGCGAAACGGCTTCTGGATATAGTAGAACGCGCCTTCGTTCACCGCCTGCATCGCGGATTGCAACGTGGCCTGCGCCGTCATCAGGATCACCGGCACATCGGGATCCACCTGCCGTGCGGTGCTGAGCACCTGTACGCCACTCACGTCAGGCATCCGCACGTCGGTGAGGACGATATCCGGACGCAGCTCGGGAATACGCTCCACGCCCGCACGACCACCCTGTGCCGTGAATGGAATGAAGCCTTCGTTCTTGAGCAGAATGCGAAGCGAGTCGAGAATGCCCGTTTCGTCGTCCACGATAAGCACGCGCGGAGCGTCGCCGGCGAGCGCGGGAGTGGTCACGGTGCAACTCCAGTCAGGCGAGGAAGCAGAGCGTCGGCCGACTCATTGCGAGTCGGCTCGAAGGGGACGGCATTGTACACGGGCGTTTCACCGCGGCGAGACGAATCGTTATCACTGGCAATCGGGAGCAGCATCGTGAAGCGCGTACCGCGGGCGAGCGAGTCAACCAGCACCACCCCGCGATGCGCTTCTACGGCGCGATGAACCACGGGCAGTCCGAGTCCTGTCCCGCCGGCCTTGCCGGTCACGAACGGCTCGAACAGACGGTCCTTCAGCTCTGGAGGAACGCCGGGGCCGTCGTCGGTGACACTCACGGTCAGCAGCTCACCGGTCAGCACCGTCGACGCCGCCCCGTGCTCGCCCGTCGGGCGATAGCGATCGACCTCGATGAACACGTGCCCCCCGGTCCCCACAGCCTGCACGGCATTGAGCACGAGATTGAACACGGCGCGATGCAGCAGATCTTCATCGCCTTCCACCGGCGGCAGGTCGGGCGCGGCGCTCACCTGCACCTGCACGCCGTCGCGTCGGTCGGGATGGGACGCCGCGATCATCGACGCGGCGTGTACGATCGAGCCGAGATCGATGCGGCTCACCCGCGTGACCCTCGCCCGAGCAAAGTCGAGGAAGTCGGCCAGCAGCCGGCTGAGCCGATCGGCCTCACGCACCACGAGGTCGTGCAGAATGCGCTCATCGTCATCGTCCGCCGTCGGTGTCAGCGAGCGGGTGCGACGACGGGCCAGCTGCTCGGTCGCGCTACGAATCGACGCCAGCGGATTCCGGATCTCGTGCGCGAGCGACGCGCTCAGCTCGGCGACGGCCTGCAAACGCTCAGCACGAATGTGCAGCGCCTGAATGCGCTTGCTATCCGAGATATCCTGAAAGATCGCGGTCGCCGTTACGCTGCCGTCCTGGCGCGTGCCATTGGCAATCGTGGTCGTCACACCGATTTCCAGCGTCTCGCCGGCGCGGTGGATCACGCCTTCGGCGCGCGTGGTTCGTACGCCGTCGCGCGACGACTGCTCGAGGAGGGTCGCCAGCTGGGGCGACACCCCGAGCAGCGTGTGCAGCACCGGTCGCCCGACCAGCGAGCGGAGATCGAGGCCCAGCAGATCGGATGCCGCAGGATTGGCGTACAGCAACCGTCCCTGGGCGTCGACCGTCATGATGCCGGATCGAATCGTTCGCAAAATATCGGCCGCCTCGAGCTGCACCTTCACCAGCTGCGCGGCGAGCGCCTCGCGACCCATGCCAGCCTGACGGAGTCGTGAAGACACGTAGCCAGACCCGATCGCCACGACGACGAACACGGCGATCTGCACCGTAATGCCCACATATGGCGTTCCAGGACGGAGCAGAAGCACGTCCGCGGCGTACAGCAGACAGGCGCCGCCCGCGACCGCGAGTCCGCCCCGGAAGGGCAGCAACAGCGCCGCGCTGGCAATGACCAGTATATAGAGGGCGGCGAACTGGGAGCTCCAACCGCCCGTGATGTGCACGACCGCGGTGACCAGGGCCAAATCGATCGCACACTGGAGTCCGTAGAAGCTCAGACCGAGCGCGCGGCGTTCAAATTCCCCGTACAGCGCCGAGCAAATCGTCGCCAGCGTGGCGCCGGCGAAGGCCAACGTAGCGATCAGGGTATCGCTCGGAGCGGCCTCGCTCCACACGAACACCGCTGCGACCAGGATCGCGCAGGACAGGACGACACGGCCCAGCCAGACCCATCGCAGCACGCGGCGCGGGTCGAGCATCTCCTGAATCGGGACCTGCGGGATCGCGGGGGTATAGCGCACGGAAGTCGGTAGTCTTGCAGAATGCCGCAGAAGCGGAATGCCCGGCACTCTTGCAGATTGCACTACCCTGACG
>JBBQAK010000219.1:0-6707 GCA_038316215.1 Gemmatimonadales bacterium
ACAGGGCGGGGACTTCGATGTGCTCCACGCGATGACGGCGGCCGGTGGTGCCATTCACTCTGGCGGCGTTGGCGTAGGCGTTGAGAGCGGTGCGCACGGCTTTGTCGCCGATGGCGTGGAGCTCGACCTGTATTCCGGCGGAGTCGTAGCGGGCAACGCCACGATTTAAGGTGGCGGCGGGCCAGAAGGGGAGGCCGGTATCATCCGACCCGGCATAGGGTTCGAGCATGGCGGCGGTCTTGGCGTCGACCGTACCGTCGAGCATGCCTTTGGCGATGCCGAAGCGCAGCCAAGGGCCGTTTACGCTGTCGCGCAGCTTGGTATAGCGCCGAACCGTCGCGGCAGTAGCGTCTGGCGTAAAGGGCACAGCGGCGCGGTAGCGCACGCGCATGGTGTCGGCGGTGGCGGCGGCACGGAGAATGACGATCACCGTGGCTTCAGGCGCGCGGGGGCTGGCGTCTTGGAGTAGTACGATACCGAACGATGCAGCTTTGCGGGTTTCTTCGTCGATGCGCCTGGCGATATCGGCCGGGGTTGGCTGGGGCACGAGGCGGCTCACCAGCCCCGCCGCCGACTCTTTCAGGAGGCCGGTGGGTACACCACCCGCTTCGCGCTCGATCACGCCGCGGGCGGGATCGGGGGTGGTGGCGCTCACCTTGGCCATCGCCAGCGCCCGCCCGTTGGCGATCGATTGATGGCCGTCGCGATCGGTGAGGATGACGGGCTGATTGGGAAACGCGTCGTCTAGAAAGCGCCGGTGCGGCGTGTTGTTGGGGAAATCCGACGGCGTCCATCCTCGGCCCACCACCCACGCCCCGGCCGGTCGTTTGGCGGCCCACGCTTTGAGACGGCGCACGATTTCGGCCGGCGACTTGGCGTCGGTGAGGTCGGCGCGATCGGTGGTATTGAGGTGCCAGTGGGCATCATTAAAGCCGGGCACCACGCGCTTGCCCTGCAAGTCGATCACCCGCGTGGCCGGTCCGCGGAACGACATCGCTTCGGCGTCGGTCCCCACCAGCAAGAGTTTCCCGTCGCGTTCGGCCAGCGCCTGCGCCGAGGGGTGCGCCGAGTCTCCGGTCCAGATGCGCGCGTTGGTATAGATCGCGCTGGCCGGCTGCGCGGACTGGGCATGCAGCGACGTGGCCACGGCAAGCACGGCGCCGGCCGTCGCAGATCGCATGAGACTCCGAGAGTTCGTCATGCTGTCCATATAGTGTTCTGTTGGCCGAAACACTATATCCGACCACGATCGTCTACCCATTCCTCACCATTCCGACCCTTGGCCATGCTCGTCGTTCAGGTGTTTGTGCACGTGCTCCCCGAGCATGTGAGCGCCTTTCAGGCCGCAACGCTCGACAACGCCACCAACAGCGTGCTCGAGCCTGGCATCGCGCGTTTCGACGTACTGCAGCAGGCCGATGACCCGACACGCTTCACGCTGATCGAGGCGTATCTCACCGAGAGCGCGCCGGCCGAGCACAAGGCCACGGCGCATTACGCGCGCTGGCGCGACACGGTAGAGCCCATGATGGCCTCGCCGCGCACGAACGTGAAATACGAGTCTGTGTTCTTTCCCATTTAAGCAGTCCTCTGCGTGCTCTGCGCCTCTGCGTTCCCTGCGTAATCAGTTCTACGAACCTGCGGTATCGCATCGAGAACTGATCACGCAGAGGAGCAGAGGGCGCAGAGTACGCAGAGAACTCCGCTTCACTTTTTTGAGGGTGTGATCGTGAAGATTCGTGCGATGATGGTGGCGACGGCGCTGATCTCGGGATCGGCCACAGTCGGTGCGCAGACAGCGAATTCGAGTGCTCGGCTGGAGCTGACCGAGGCATCGATCACTGACGTGCAGGCGGCGCTCACGAGCGGCCGCATATCCAGTGTGCAACTGGTGCGACAGTATCTCGCGCGCATTGCGGCGTACGATCACGCCGGGCCTGAGCTCAATTCGCTCATTCGCATCAACCCGAAAGCGGCGACTGAGGCGGCAGTACTCGATGCGGAGCGCAAGGCGGGAAAGGTGCGCGGGCCGATGCACGGCATTCCCGTGATCATCAAGGACAACTACGACACCGGTGACATGCCTACCAGTGCCGGGTCGCTGGCGTTGGCCACCAGTCAGCCGAGTCGCGATGGGTTTGTGGTGAAGAAGCTGCGTGATGCCGGGGCGATTATTCTGGGTAAGTCCAACCTGCACGAACTCGCGGCGGGCATTACCAGCATCAGCTCACTGGGTGGGCAGACGCGCAATCCGTACGACCCCACGCGTTGCCCCGGTGGCTCGAGTGGCGGCACGGGCGCGGCGATCGCCGCGAGCTTCGCGACTGTTGGCTGGGGCTCGGATACCTGCGGCTCCATCCGCATTCCCAGTGCCTTCAACGCCCTGGTGGGATTGCGGCCGACGCAGGGGCTCGTGAGCCGCCGCGGTATTGTGCCGCTGTCGCACACACAGGATATCGGCGGTCCATTGGCGCGCACAGTTACCGACCTCGCCATCGCGCTCGATGTCACCGTGGGCTACGACAGCGAAGACGCGGTCACCACCGTATTGCGCGATACGCCAGCGCCCAAGTTTGTGGCGGCCCTGAACAAGACGGCGCTTCGTGGCGCACGCATTGGCGTGTTCCTGCCGTACTTCCGTGATACCGACGCCGAGATCGCGGATACCGTGCGCGCGGCGATTGCGGCCATGCGCGCGCAGGGGGCCACGGTGGTCGATGTACCGATGGCGGAGTTTGACACGCTGATGGCCAACACCAGCGTGATCAACCTCGAAACGAAGTTCGACCTGATCGACTATTTGCGCACGATTCCGAACGCGCCAGTGCAATCGTTGCGTGACATTCTTGATCGCGGACTGTACGACCGTCAACTCGAAGTACGCTTCCGCATTATCGACACGGTGCTGGCCGCCGACGGTGAGCAGCATCGCACCGCGCTGGCGCGACAGGCGGCGCTGCGCGCACGCGTGGAGCGCATTCTTGATAGCCTGTCACTCGATGCGATCGCCTATCCCACGGTACGGCAAAAGCCGACTCTCGTGGGCGAAGTGCAAAACGGCAGCACCTGCAACCTTGGCGCACAGAGTGGACTGCCGAGTATCAGTGTACCAGCCGGCTTCGCCGCCGATGGCTTGCCGGTGGGTATCGAGCTGCTGGGCAAGGGCTTCACCGACACGCGCCTGGTGGCCTTGGCCTATGCGTTCGAGCAATCGGGAGCGCGACGTATCGCGCCAAGCACGACGCCGGCGCTGATGGCGGGCAAGGCACCGGTGGCGGCACCAATCGTGGTCACCACCCGCGCGCGCGGCATCGTGGCCACCACACGCGTCACGCTCGACCGCGTGCACAGTGTGCTGCGTTGGTCGGCCACGGTGAACAACACCGGCGGTGCACCGTTGTCTGCGCTGGTACTACGTCGTACGGGTAACGCGGGCCGCATTTCGGGCCCCATCTCCGGTGCCGCCGCCAGCGGCACCACCTCGGCCAGCATCGCGATTCCGGCCGGAGCAAGCCGAGTGAGCGCGCGACTCCTGGGACCGGGTCAGAGCAGTGGGAGCGGATCGTTCCCGCTTACATACGCCGATCGCGTGGCCTTCGAGGCCGGGCGACTGACCGTGGCCATGTACACCGGCGCTGGCGTGGAGCCGGTGGAAGTGAAGGTGGTGCGTTAGGCGGGATTGTAACGGCAAAGGCAACAGCCGGAACACGGATAGCACGGAATTCTTGGAAACAACACGGATAAGCGAAGAGCGCTTTTGGCTTATCCGTGTTGTTTCCTTTTTATCGGTGTCATCCGTGTTCTGGCAGTATTGTTTTGGCTGTTGCTTTCGCCGCAAAAGCGCGAAGTTCACGGCATGTCGACCACATCATTCTTCCGCACTACCCTGGCCCTGGCAGCGCTGGCCACTGGGTTAGCCACCAGCACCGCGCAGGCGCAGCACGCCTTCGCCGACCCAGGCGCCACCTTCGATCCGCGCGTGCCCACTCCCGCGCAGATTTTGGGCTACGATATCGGCGCCCGGTTTACGCCGCAGCGCGCCATGATGCGCTACATCGAGCGTATTGCCGCCGCCTCGAAGCGGGTGAAGGTGGACACCGTGGCCCGCACGTTCGAGGGGCGCGAGATGCTCATCATTACCATCTCGAGCGAAGCCAACATGGCGCGGCTCGCTGAAATCCAGCGCGACGCCCAGCGCCTTGCCGATCCGCGCGGCGCCTCCTCATCCGATATCGATGCGGCGGTGAAGCGCATTCCCAGCATCGTGTGGCTCGAGCATTCCGTACACGGCGGTGAAGCGTCGGGGGCGGAAGCGGGGTTGGCGCTGCTGTATCAGCTGGCCGCCGGTACCGATGCCGATACCAAGTTGGCGCTTGATAGCACCGTGGTACTGATCGACCCCAACGAGAATCCCGACGGACGCGAGCGGCACACGCACGACATCGAGCGCTACGGCAGCTCGCAGGGTGTGGCCAGTGAGCCCGGTGCGCTCAACAACGCCGGCTCGTGGCCGGGGCCGCGCACGTCGCACTACTACTTCGATCTCAATCGCGACTGGTACGCGCAGTCGCACCCTGAGTCGAAGGGACGCGTGAGCACCTACATGAAGTGGTGGCCGCATGTGGCGGTGGACCTGCACGAGCAGGGGAGCAGCTCGAGCTTCTACTTTGCGCCGCCGCGTGAGCCAGACAATCAGAACAACCCCAAGCATTTGCCCAAGTGGTTCGACATTTTCGCGGCGGCGCATGGCGCGGCGTTTGACGTGCACGGCTGGTCGTACTTCCGCCGGGAGGGATACGACTCGTTCTATCCCGGTTACGGCGAAGGGTGGCCCATGCTCACGGGTGCCATCGGCATGCTGTTCGAGAGCGCATCGAGCTCGGGCGGTGCGGTGAGACGCAACGACGGCACGCTGCGCACGCTGAGGCAGGCGGCATTCGAACACTTTACGGCCGAGTGGGCCACGGTGAAGACATCGGCGCGGCGACGCACGGAGCTGGTGCGTGATTACGCGACGGCGCGCGCGACGGCGATCACGATGCACGCCAAGGGTCCACTGCGGGCGGTGTTGCTGGCGCGTGATGCGCAGGGTCGCGCCGACTCGCTGGTGCAGAAGCTGCGCGACAACGGCATCGAGGTGCAGCGTCTCACGGCCGATGTGTCGGTGGGCAACGCCGGCATGTACGGTGGAAGCACGTTACCCACCATGACCGCTAAGGCCGGCAGCTACGTGGTCGACATGGCCCAGCCGCAGGGCTATCTCGCCAAGGCGTTGCTGGAGCCCGATGCCGCGCTGGATTCGGCCTTCATCAAGGACGAACTCGAGCTGCGTCGGACCGGTCAGAACGATCGGTTCTACGATATGACGGCGTGGTCGTTGCCGCTCGCATGGCGCGTAGACGCGTACACATTGTCAGCCTTGCCCGGTTCGCTGGCCGTGGTCACCGATGTGCCGCGCACGTTCGTGGCGCCGGCGCGGTCGGTGTACGGTTACGCGTTCGCCCCCGGCAGCGAGTCGTCCATTCGGTTGCTGGCGTCGCTGCTCACCGATTCCGTTCGCGTGTGGTACGCGCCGTATTCGTTCACGTCGAAGAGCAACAGATTCCCCAACGGCGCCTTCGTGATCCGCGCGGCGCTCAATCGGGCCGATATGCACGAGGTGGTCATGCGTCGGGCGGCCGAAGCGGGTGCGCAGGTCGCCTCGATTCCGTCGGCGGGGGTGGATGAAGGCACAGACCTGGGCAGCAACTCGGTGATCCCCGTGCAGCGTCCCAAGGTGGCCTTGCTTGGTGGTGCGCCGGTCAACGGCACGTCGTTCGGCTTCAGCTGGTACGCGATGGATCAGCGGATTGGCTACGCCAGCACCTTGATCGACGCGAACTTTGTCGCCAATGGCGACATGAGCGTCTTCAATACGCTCATCATGCCCTCCGTACAGGCCGGCGCACTCGACCGCATACTGGGCGATGCTGGTCGCGCGCGCCTGGCCGACTGGGTACGCAACGGCGGCGTGTTGATCACGATCGACGCCGCCAGCGCGTGGGTGGCGCAGGAGCGTCTGGGCTTGGTGCGCACGCGCGTGAAGCGCGACTCCACGCGCGCCGACAGCACCGGTGGGGCGCCGTTGCCAGGCAGCCTGCCGGGCGTACTGGCACGCGCCACGATCGACACGCTGTCGCCGCTTATGGCGGGCATCCTGAACACGGAAATGGCGGTGTTCGCGAACAGCGACCGCGTGTTCACGGTGCCGAAGGATCTCACCGCGGGCGAAGCGGTGATGCGCTTTGCACCGGCGGCGCGGGTGCGCATTGCGGGCTACTACTGGCCCGAAGCTGCGGCCAAGATCGGGGGCTCGCCATACCTGTGGACCGAGCGCGCCGGGCGCGGGCGCGTGATCATGTTCGCGCATGATCCGGTGTACCGGGATCAGCTGCGCGGGACACTGCCGATTTTCGCGAATGCGGTGCTGTTGGGGGGGAGTTACTAGTGGTTTGATCGGCCGCAACGAAAGAACCAAAAGCCGGAACACGGAGATCACGGATCACACGAAAACAACACGGATAAGTAAACTGCGCGCTGTTGCTTATCCGTGTTGTTTCTTTTTTATCGGTGTCATCCGTGTTCCGGCAGTTCGCGATCTTTTGAGCTCAACCGATACTCGCCGCGTACGCCTTCGCGAACCGCTCCGTGTCCGCCACCTTCATCCC
>JBBQAK010000147.1:0-8747 GCA_038316215.1 Gemmatimonadales bacterium
CGAGTCGCAGATGCATGCGGTCCACCGCGTTTCGATAGGCCCGCCGCAGCGCACGCCATCCGAGAAACCCGGCACCGCCCACGAACGCGGTGATGCCGGCGAGAATACCGGTCCCAACGCCAGCACCTACCAGAAACATCACGGGCACCGCCGCGACGGCGTAGAGTACCGTGAGAAATCCGAACAGCGCGACAACCTGGTTCCGTTGCATGCGACGCATGCCGGCAATGTCGGCATCGAGCCGGATCACGCTGCGTGCGCTGTCGATCGCCGTCGCGCTGGCCGTGACCTGATCCACGCGCACAAGGTCGAACCGACGGCCGCCCACCCCGAACGACCGCAGAAAGTTGCCGAACGGATCGCGACGGGGCTCCCAACTCTGCCGATCGCCAAGGCGACGACGGGTCGAGAGGGACTCCATGCGCGGCATCCACGAATCAAGCCGACGCAGAATATCGTCCGGGGTACCAGGTACGGTGCGCTGAGCGCCCACCGCGGACGGCCCCAGACTGTCGAGCATCGGGCCTGATTCCGTCTCCGCCATCGGCAGACGCGCACGTTCTTCGGCGATCGCCTGCCGCACATGCGCCAGATCGAGCCCGACCTCCTTGGCGATCTCGAGGAGACGCTCCTCCGACACACTCTCCACACCATCGGCGGTGGTCGTCTGCAGTTCGCTGGCGCGGGCAAGCACGCGCTCGAGCGCCGTGCGCGGAATGTCAGCCATGGATCCGGGAAGCCTGAGGAATACGCGTCGGCATCAGATGCCGCTCAATATGATGTCGATCTGCCGCTGTAGTGCATCACGAATGGCGGGCGGCAGTGCGAAGGTGCGGTCGAACGCCGCCTTCGCCTCGGCCGTAGTGGCGCGAACGCCCGCCTGCGCGACATAGAAGCGCAGGTACCCGTCGCGTAGCTCGGGGGCGATGATCGCCAGCAGCATCGCGCCGGCCTGCACCTGGCCCATCGAGACATAGCGGTCGGCGGTGCCGGCACGCTGTTCGGCCGGCGTCGTGTTGTCCGTCACGACCGTGCCCACCATCGATCCGGTGACTTCGTGCGCCAGCACGTACAGCACCTGTACCGCATCCTCGCTGCGCGCAGGGAAGGGCACGGCCACCATGGTCTGTCGGTTCGGGCCGGTCGCGGTACGCCCTTCGCCGCCAATCGGCAGCGACAACAGCAGGTCACCTTGCCGTTGCGAGGTGTTGTTGAGGAACCGTTCAAACTTCGTGCGATACACCTGCTGCCAGAGGCTGTCCACCGTGGTGATCACCGATGCGCGTGTCCGTACCAGGCGCGAATGCTCGGCAGTGAAGAAGCGATCCTGTTCATCGATCACGCCGGCCAGAAACAGTCGCAGCCACTCGCGGTCGGCCGCTGCCGGAAACATCGACGCAATCAGTGCCACGCGGGCTTGCGTCTCGCGATCAGGAGCCCGTCGCGGATCGCCGTCGAATTGCAAGAACCGTTCGATGGCGTACTTCATCGCATCCCAGTTCGCGAACTCGAACGGGAGAAACTGGGCCTGCAAATATCCGCCGGTGGTCGTCAGTCGCTTCGCGAGTGTCGCGCGATTGGCGTCGAGACTCGTGAGCACATTGCGCTGGTTCTTCACGACCACGAGTGAATCGCGATACCCGATGCGGTACAGCCGCACGAGCGTCGTGTCTTCGCTGATCAGGGCAAAGGCATGCAACCAGAGATCGATGTGTTCGGCCGTCCGCACGGGCCAGCGCAGCACCGGCTGCGTGAGTGGCACGGTGGCTGATCCGCCCGCCGCCGCGCCATTCGGACCGGCGGGCGCTCCCACGGGAATCGCCGACGCGCACGCGGACGCGGATACGAACGCGGCGCAGAGGCCGATCGTCGAAGCGGCAACCCGTGCCTGTCGCATCAAGGAACGGGCAAACAAAACGTGAGGCATACACGAGTATACACCTCACGTCATCAACAGGATTCAGCGAGCGCCGCCGAACTAGCTTGCGCGGCGAATCGGTGTCGCGAGATCGGGGAGCTCGGCGCTCCGACCGCAGGTCACGCAGAAGCGCCAGTTCACGTCGAGCTCGGTGCTGCAGGCCGGGCACTGCCGCTTGGTCATGTCCATGCCGCAGTGCGGGCAGAAGGTCATGCGCCGGTTCTCCGGCAGCCGATTTCCGCAGTAGCGACAGCCGCGCGGCTTGCTTTGAGGCTTGGCCTCCGCCGTGCGATCACTGATGTCGGTCGCGGACGGGGGGGCCATGCGTTCCGTCCCCACCACGTTCGCCGGTTGGGTCAGCGTCAGCGACGTCGTGGCCCACGCCCGCACGAGCGACATCGACGGTGACGGCGAGGCCAAGGCCTGCCTGCACGCGGCTTGCAACTCCGAATCGGTCTGCAGATAGCCGCGCTCGCCCGCGATCAGCCGGAGCACCGCGCGCTCGAACGCGTCGGCACCACCGTCGGCCATCTCGCGGCGCGCCTCACGGAACGGGAGGAGCCGCTCCTCGAGATCGGTAAGCGTGAAGCCCTGCGTCAGGAGATGCGGGTACTGCGTGCGCACCGTGCGCGAGAGGCGGAAGGCAAGGCGATCGAGATCGTCCAATGAGCGCGACACGACGCTCACTTCCCGTCAGTGGCCTGGTAACGCTTATCGATGTCGTTCCCCATGCGCTCACGGGTCTCGCCGCCGATGCGATCGACGACTCGCTCCGCGACGTTTTTTTCGTTCTCTTGCGCGTCCTTCCAGCCGTAGCCGTACCCGATTGCTACGCCGACCGCGAGGATGAGTAGATACTTGAACATGAGCGTCCGGAGTTGGACCGGCACTCGTGCGCCGGCGTCCTTACGTCATCCGACGCGCAGTCTTGGCCCCGGGTAACGCCGGAGACGGCGCAAACGCGTCAGGCGTCGGAAATGGTGACAGCGGCGCCCGCTTGGTGTTGGCCCGCACCGGCTGCGCCGCCCACCACTCTTCAAACGATGACACCACCAACCCGTCTGAGCGATCCTGCACGGCGGCGGCCCGCGTCGCGAGGTGGTTCGCGTACTCGTTCTGCGGATGGCCAGCGTGCCCTTTGACCCAGGCCCACTGGGTCTCGTGCATCGCCACCGCCTCCACCGCCGCCTGCCACAACTCCACGTTCTCGACCGGCCCCTGCGCACGCTTCCAGCCTCGCGCCATCCAGCCGCGCACCCACGACGTCATCCCATCCACGATGTAGCGCGAATCGGTGGTGAAGAGCACCGACAGCGGATTCCCCTTCCGCGACATGGCCTGGTAGCTGTCGATCACCGAGCGCAGCGCCATCCGGTTGTTCGTCGTATCGGGTTCGGAAGCCCAGAGGTCGAAGCGCTGCACCGTACCATCCGCCTTCCGGAACTCGATCAGCGCGCCGAGTCCGCCCGGAGTATCACCACTCTTGCCGTTACCGAGACACGATTCATCGGCAAAGACCGCCACCAGTGGGAACTGCGCGCTCACTTCACGATCTCCAGGTCGTCCAGTTCGTCGATGTAGATCTCGAGCAAACTGCCGGTACTCGGATGACGGGCCACGATGAGCTCACGTCCATTCTGCAGACGGAGCCGCTCGGGGATAACGAGAAACTCGGTCCCACGGCGATAGAGTTGGAGGCGAGTGCCATCGGTAATGGCGCGCTCGAGTTTGTCGTATTGGAGGACGGAAAGCTGCATAAGCAGAGAAGCATAAGGGAGCGAGCAACGGTCGCCGAGTAGACCCCGTACCCAGAACACAGAACCCCTGTACCTCGAGTCAACAGCCCAGAGCCAAAGGGCCGTGGGCTACGGGCTTGGCGCTGTGGGTTCTGGGTTCTGGGTTTTGGGTCGGCAAGAGCGTTGACCTCAACGCCCCGAGGGCGTCGCCTCGCGTCCCCACGCGGAGCAAACCCTCTCCAGTATCTCCGTCGCCCGCTCGAGTTCGGCCACCTCCACCCACTCGGTGGCCGAGTGGGCGCGAGCGATGTCGCCGGGCCCAAAACAGAGCGCGGGGATACCGGCCTCGGCAAATAACGCGGCATCGGTCCAGCAGGAGAGCCCGGCGATGCGCGGTTGCATGCCGTTGGCGCTGCACGCCGCCTGCACGGCGGTGACCAACGGCGCATCGATCGCCAGATCGAGCGGAGGCTGGGCGCACACCAGCGACACGTCCGCCTGAAACCCCGGTCGCGAGGCGGCGAGTTCGTCGCACAGCGTGCGCACGTCGGCGAGGGCGCGCTCACCGGACTCTCCCGGGAGTGTGCGGCGTTCGAGGTGCAGCGTGCAACGCTCCGCGTACGTCGACCAGCCGGTTCCTCCCGCGATCGATGACGCGTGCAGCGAGGCGCGGCCGAGCAGCGGGTGCAGGCGTGTGGTGAGCACGTCCTGTTCGTAGCGATCGAGCGCGGCGAGCAGCAGACCTGCATGACGGTTCGCATCGATGCCCACGTCGTAGCGACTGCCGTGCGCCGCGCGTCCGTGCAGCACCACTTCGATCCAGGCGAAGCCCTTGTGCGCCGGCGCGATCGCCAGGCGCGTGGGTTCGGTAATGATCGCGCCCGTCGCACGCAGCCCCTGCGCGAGTAGGGCACGGGTGCCGATCGACTCGTACTCTTCGTCGCACACCGCGGTGATGATGATCTCACTGGCCAGCGCACTGCGCACCGCCGCGCGGGCGGCGGCGACGCACATGGCAGCCACGCCGCCCTTCATGTCGGTGGAGCCGCGCCCGTACATGTTGCCGTCGCGCACATCGGGCGCGAACGGGGCGTGCGACATGCCTGCCACGCCAACGACATCGAGATGACCGTTGAGGACGAGCGGTGTGCGTCCCGTGGGGCCGATGCGGGCGATCACATTGGCGCGACCGGGCGCGATCTCCTGCAGTGACACCGCGAAGCCCCACGCGTTCAGTACCGCGGCCAGATGCGTAGCGCAGGCGAGTTCACCCGGCCCATCGGGCACGAGTGACGGATTGCGCGAATCGATCGCGACCAGCGATGCGGTCAGCGCGACGGGGTCGAGCGGATATCGGTACGTCACGAGGTGCAGTCTAGGTGTCGGGTGAGCGCCGCGACACCTCTACGCCGGTCGTGGCAATACGCCACGGCAGGATCTCGCCGTACGGCGAAACGGCCTCGACCACGCGCGCCACGTCGGCCGCATCGCTCACGATCATGACCGATCCGCCGCCGCTGGCTCCCAGTGCCTTGAGTCCCTGCGCGCCCGCGGCACGGGCCGCCCGCTCGAGCGCGTCGATCCGCTCGGTGGTGATGCGCGGATGCAGCGTGCGCTGATGGACCCAATGCTCGTCAATGAGCGCGGCGAGCGTATTCACGTCGCCGGCGTGCAGCGCACTGCGCATCCCACGGGCCAACACGGCCATGCGATCGAGGGCCGCAAGCACGCGCGGCACCCGATCGCGGTAGGCATCGAGCACTGTAGTGATCGTTTCTCCGGAGATGCGCGATTCACCGGTGTACACCAGGGTGATGCGTGTCTCGAGTGCGGCGGACGCGGAGGCGGTAAGCGGAATCTGCTCCACGGTGACGGCGTCGTCGAAGCGCAGACCGAGTGCACCACCGAAGGCTGCGGCGTAATGGTCCTGACGACCGCCGGCGATACCCAGCTCGTCGACCTCGAGCACTCGACTCCGCTCGGCCAGCTCCTCCGGAGTGAGGGTCTGGCCCTGCGCGAAGGCGATGGCGGCGGACAGCGCGACACCGGCCGCCGACGATCCGCCAAGTCCGGCACCGATCGGAAAATCGCTGGTGATCGCGACGTAGCCGTCATAATTGGCTCGGCGCAACGCCGCGGCGACCAGTGGCAACCGGTTCTGCTCAGCGGGCCCGTCGCGCAGCGTCACGCGACTGCGGCGTTCGATAGCGAGGTTGCAAACAAAGCCGCCTCGCTCTTCGGGATAGGGTGGGACATCTGTCCACCCTCCTCCGAAGTCGAGGCGACTCGGTGCCGACGCGACGAACACGTCGTGCTACTTCTTCTTGGCGGGCGCCTTCTTTGCGGGAGCCTTGGCCACCGGTTTGGCCGGCGCCTTCGCCGGAGCCTTGGCGGGTGCCTTGGTGGGTGCCTTGGCGGGTGCCTTAGCGGGTGCTTTAGCCGCCGCCTTCGCTGGTGCCTTGGCGGGAGACTTGGCCGGTGCCGCCGCCTTGGCCGGGGCCTTCGCGGCTGCCTTAGCCGGGGCAGCCGGGGCCTTAGCCGCTGGAGCCGGCGTCTTGGCGGTCACTGGGGGCTTCGCTGCCGGAGCAGTCTTCGCCGGTGCCGCCGGTGCCTTGGCGACTGGCTTCGCGACCGTCTTGGCCTCGACCGGCGCCTCGACCACTTCGACCTTTGGAGCGGGAGGCTTCGGCGCCGGCTTCGGAGGAAGGGGAGCGAACGTCACCTTGTCCGACGGCTTCTGCGGCTCGATGCGCATGGCGGCCCGTGCCTCGAGCGCCGCTTCCGCAGCCGCTGCCGGTGCGGTGACGGCCTTCGGCAACTGACCCAACGGCACCGGCTTTGGCGGCGGCGCCTTCGGGCCCGGGATAGGCAGCGAGCCGTGCTTCGCGATATACGCGGCCTCGGCCTGCTGAATCAGCACGTCGGCTTCTTCCTGAGCCATCTGGCCGCGGCGGACCATGTAGTTGATCAGGTCACGCGCGCTTTCAATGGCGAAGTCGCTAAACCCCGCTGCCGCCCCGATGACCTCGCGCATGGCGCCAGCCATCTTGCTGCCAGCCTCGAGGCTGATCTCGTGCGCTCGTTGCGCCATTTCGGCCGCAGTGTCGCGTGCGTCTGCAGCCCGATGCCCAGGGCCACGGCGCGGAGCCGGACTGGCAGGAGGTGCGTCACCTTCGGTGATCGTGTCGTCGTCAGCCTGCGGCAAATCGGCCATGGGTCGAACGGACTCCTTCCGCCAGCAATGGAGGTAGAGGTGGTCGCCCGACTTTTCTACGGAGGGAGTACTGCTCAGGCCTCAATAGTATGGTCCACGTCCACCAGAACTGGGGTAACTATATGATTTTCAGTCATCTATGCAAGGTACCCAGACGTGATTTGCGAGGTGAACCGCATATTATAGCAATGTTGCCGTGCCCGTCGCGGCTTCGCCGTGTTGGTCGTCCGGTTGTAAATATGAGACTACTTAGCGCCTTTAACGGGACATATACAGAACATCATGAAGACACTACTGCTTGATGGCGTGAAAGTTGTCGATCTTTCCCGAGTGCTTGCCGGACCGCACTGCAGCATGGCGCTTGGTGACCTCGGCGCCCAGATCATCAAGGTCGAGCGAGCCGGATCGGGCGACGATACCCGCGGGTGGGGCCCGCCGTTCGCCCCGAACGGCGAGTCCGCGTACTTCCTGAGCACCAACCGGAACAAGTTGTCGCTGGCTGCCGACTTCACATCGGCCAACGATATCGAGGTGCTGCACGCGCTGATTGCCGGCGCCGATATCGTCATCGAGAACTTCCTGCCCGGCGTATTGGCCCGGTATGGGCTCGATGCTGATCTATTGCTGGCGCGAAATGAAAAGCTGCTATGGTGCACCATCTCGGGCTTCGGCCCCGACAGCACCCGCCCCGGGTATGATTTTGTCGTGCAGGCCGAAAGCGGATGGATGGCGATCACCGGCGAGCCCGACGGCGAACCGATGAAAACCGGGGTCGCGTTGGTCGATCTGATGACCGGAAAGGACGCGGCAATCGCCATCCTCGGCGCGTTGGCGGGCCGCGAGCGCCTCAACACGGTCGCCGATCGCCGGATCCATGTTTCGCTGCAGGCGTCAGCGTTGGCGGCCCTGGCGAACGTCGCGCAGAATACGCTGGTGTCGGGGCACGACGCCCGCCGGTGGGGCAACGCTCACGCCAATCTGGTACCGTACCAGCTGTTTACTGCGGCCGACCGGCCGTTTGTGTTGGCGGTGGGAGCCGATCCGCAGTGGCCGCTCGCTGCCCGAGCCCTGGGGCTCAACGACCTGGCCGATGATCCGGCGCTCGCCACGAACGCCGGCCGCGTGGCACAGCGCGATCGCGTCGTGGCCGCGATTCGTTCGGCGGCAGCGCAGCGTTCGGCGGCGGTCTGGATCGATGCGCTTACCCTGGTTGGCGTGCCCTGCGGCCTGGTTCGTGGCGTGCAGGAGGCGTTGCAACAGACCGTTCAGGACGGGGACGCATCACCGCACACCGGAATCGCCCCGCAGGAGCATGGTCGAGTTCGCTACAATCCGCCGCATCTTGATGAGCACGGCGTACTCATCCGTAATCACTACTGGAGTTCCTTCCATCACGTGCCGATACTCCCAGCACGGCCTGCGTGACCTCCTCCGCGACCGTTCGTCCTTCTAACGAGACGAACAGCGACGTTCTTTGTGCTTCGTTTGCCGGAAGGGGTGTCAATACCGTTAAGACGGCGTTATCCTAGCGCCGTGACCATGACGGAAGAAGAACCTACTCCCGCAGACGTCGATACCGACCAAGACGTCATCTCCCGCATTCTGGCGGGAGAACGCGATGCCTTCGCGATGCTGATCGGTCGGTACAGCGATCCGCTGTACCGCCATGCTTTGGGTATGACGGGAAGTCCCGACGTAGCCGAAGACATTCTTCAGACATCGTTCATCAAGGCCTATCACCATCTTGGTGAAGTCCGCGGTCGATTCGATGCCTGGCTGTTCCGGATCGTTGCGAACGGGTGCAAGGACTGGCTGAAGAACATTCGGCGCACGCACCTGAGCTACGACGAAGACGACCAGCCCTCCACCTTCGCGAGTC
>JBBQAK010000454.1:0-2771 GCA_038316215.1 Gemmatimonadales bacterium
GACGAGTCACGCCGCCGTGGTCGCGCGGGGCATGGGCAAGTGCGCGATCGTGGGCTGTACGGCACTGGAGATCTCGCACGAGCAGCGACTGATGCGCATCGGCGAGCACGTGATCAACGAGGGGGACTGGATCACGCTCGACGGTGGAACCGGTCGGGTGTTCGCTGGTGACTTGCCCACGCAACCCAGCGAAGTGATGCGCGTGAGCAACGGCGCGCTCGCGGCGGCCGACGCACCTACGTATCTCGGCTTTGCGAGGCTGATGGGATGGGCGGATGAAGATCGTCGCCTCCGTGTGCGTGCCAATGCGGATACACCGCGCGATGCCCGCGTTGCGCGCAACTTCGGCGCGGAAGGCATCGGACTGTGCCGCACGGAGCACATGTTCTTCGAAGGTGAGCGCATTACCGCGATGCGTGAAATGATCGTGGCGCGCGACCTGAGTGGACGTCGTCGCGCGCTCGAGAAGTTGCTGCCGATGCAACGTGCCGACTTCGAGGGAATCTTTGAGGCGATGGACGGTTTTCCCGTCACGATCCGCTTACTCGATCCGCCCTTGCACGAGTTTCTTCCGCATGGCGGCGAGGAGTCGACCATGCTGGCGCAGTCGTTGGGATTGACGCGTCCCGAATTGGCTCGTATCGTGGCCGCGCTGCACGAGACCAACCCGATGCTGGGCCATCGCGGGTGCCGGCTTGGCATCGTGTACCCCGAGATCACCGAGATGCAGGCGCGTGCCATCTTTGAAGCGGCCGTGCGCTCGCATCGCCGCGGCGTGGACGTGCGACCGGAGATCATGGTCCCGCTGGTCTCCGATGTGTCCGAACTCCGCCACCAACGCGAGATCATCGAGCGCGCCGCCGACCAGGTCATGGGTGTGATGGGCGAGCGCGTACCGTATCTCATCGGCACGATGATCGAATTGCCGCGTGCGGCGCTCACGGCCGACGAGATCGCTACCGAGGCGGATTTTTTCTCGTTCGGCACCAATGATCTCACGCAGACCACATTCGGCCTGAGCCGAGACGACGCCGGCCGCTTCCTTCCGCATTACATCGACAAGGGACTGCTGCCCGAGGATCCGTTTCAGGTGCTCGATCGGAAGGGGGTGGGCAAACTGATTTCGTGGGCCGTGCGCGACGGACGCGCTACGCGTGCTGACCTCAAGGTGGGCATCTGCGGTGAGCACGGTGGTGAACCGAAGAGTGTCGCGTTCTGCCACGAAGTCGGATTCGACTATGTGTCATGCTCGCCGTATCGCGTGCCGATCGCTCGGTTGGCTGCCGCACACGCTGCGCTCGCCTAACCGTGTTGTCGCGCAGCGCACGCATCGCGGTGATCGGTGCTGGCCCATCGGGCATCACCGCGGTGAAGAATCTGCTCGATGCCGGATTCACCGACGTCGTTTGCTTCGACCGGAACGATGCCGTGGGCGGCAACTGGTTATTCCGACTCGAGTCGTCGCACTCGAGCGTGTTCGAGACGACGCACATCATCAGTTCGAAAACGCTGTCGCAGTACCACGACTATCCTATGCCGTCGTGGTATCCGGACTACCCGTCACACGAACAGCTGGCGCGTTACTTCCAGAGTTACGCCGACCATTTCGGCGTCACGGAACATGTGCGCTTCGGCACCGATGTGTTGCGTGTGGAGCCGCTCGCCGACGCCCGATGGTCGATCGCGATCCGCAGGGGTGAGCAGGAGACCGTGGACTCGTATGATGCCGTCGTCGTCGCGAATGGGCATCACTGGCGCCCACGCCTGCCGTCGTATCCCGGTGCATTCAGCGGCACGATGATGCATTCGCACGACTTCAAGCGAGCCGCACCATTTTCGGGTCAACGCGTCCTCGTCATCGGCGGCGGCAATTCGGCGTGCGATGTCGCCGTGGAAACTGCTCGCGTGTCGGCCACGACGGACCTGTCTTGGCGCCGGGGTTACTGGATCGTACCCAAGTTTCTCTTCGGACAACCCAGTGACGTCGTTGGGCAGCGCACGCAGTGGATGCCGCGTGCCGTTCGGTCGAAGGTCAATCAGTTTCTCCTGCGCCTCCTGCAAGGCGCGAATCGTGACTACGGACTGCCCGAACCGGATCACGCGTTCGGTGCCACGCATCCCACCGTGAACTCGGAGCTGTTCTACGCGCTCCGCCACGGCCACATCACCCCGCGCCCGGATATCGCGCGCTTCGACGGGCCGACGGTACACTTTACCGATGGTTCGCGTGCAGACTACGACGTGATCGTGGCCTGTACCGGCTATTGGATCGCCCACCCGTTCCTGGCACCGCAGGTCGCAGACTTCTCGAGCGGCCCCGTGCCGCTGTATCTGCGCATGTTTCCGGCGCGGCATCCAACGCTCTCCTTCGTGGGCCTCTTCCAACCGCTGGGCTGCATCTGGCCCGCGGCCGAGCTGCAGGCGAAGGTATTGGCGAGGCGTCTGTCCGGGGCCTGGGAGCCCCCCCGTGACCTCGACGCGGCGATAGCCGAGGAACTGGCCCATCCCGACTATCCGCAGCTTGATACGCCGCGCCACACGATCACGGTGGATTATCACAAGTTCAAGGCGCGGCTGCTCAAGCAGCTCCCGGCGAACTGGCGTTCTGAGGTCACCGCAGCGGCGGTGCGATAAACAAAAGCGCCCCACCGCGATTGCGGTGAGGCGCCCAAGTGGAGGTGAGGGGAATCGAACCCCTGTCCGAGACTGAATCGACCCCAGCGTCTACGTGCGTATTCTGTTGATTGAGGTCTCCGTCCGCTGGCCAACAG
>JBBQAK010000243.1:0-6157 GCA_038316215.1 Gemmatimonadales bacterium
AGCAAATCGAAGCGTGGCAATGTCGAGCTGAACTCGCGCTTCAGGGCGCTGTCGAGCTGCCGCTCAACGAGCGTGGTGGTGGTGAACAAGCGTAGCCAGAGGCGTAGCGATTCCAGGTCGGCCGTGCTCACGCGGCACCGTCGGGCACACGTCCGTCAACCACGATGGCCTGA
This sequence comes from Gemmatimonadales bacterium, assembly GCA_038316215.1. GTDB lineage: Bacteria > Gemmatimonadota > Gemmatimonadetes > Gemmatimonadales > Gemmatimonadaceae > Gemmatimonas. Next base: position 174 of record JBBQAK010000243.1, read on the forward strand.
CCAACGGGCGATCCCGCCGGCGCAGCGCAGAGTGCCAACACCGCTTCGGCGACTTCGTTAGATGTCACGATCCGTGTCTGTCCGGCATCGGATAGAATGGAGTGCAACGCGTCGCTGGCCGAACGCCCTGTGCGCTGCACAATACGATCAACGGCTTCGGTGACCAGATCGGTATCGGTATATGCCGGGCAGACAGCGTTCACCGCGATGCCGCGCGGTGCGACTTCCAGAGCGAGCGAACGGGTGAGTCCGAGCATCGCATGTTTGGCTGCCGTGTACGCCGTGACGTACGGTGCCCCCATGAGACCTGCCACGCTGGCCACATTCACGATGTGGCCGACTCCGCGCTCCATCATGGAGGGCAGCACCGCCTGCGAGGCGTACACGGGTGCCATCAGGTGCATCGCGATCATGCGATCGAAGAGGGCCGCTTCGCTCTTGAGAAACGGGGCCGACTCGGCGGTGCCCGCGTTATTGACCAGTATGTCTATCGGACCGAGCGCTTCGGCGGCCGCAGCGCAGGCGATGACCAAGGCCTCACGATCAGTGACATCGGCGACGACCACGGTGTACGGCCCAGCTAGCGATGCCGCCACGGCGTCCGCGCGTCCGGCGTCGCGCACCAGCAGTGACACGCGCGCCCCGGCGGACGAGAGGGTGCGTGCAATCGCCGCACCGATGCCGCGGTTCGCACCAGTCACCAATGCATGGCGACCGGCCAATACCGGCAGCGGATCACTCGTCCGCAGGGTCATGTGAGCTCCCCGGTAGGCGGAGCACCATCGGCGGCAGTGCGCATGCTTCGCTCGCGTTCGATGAGACGATCCAGCTGCGACTTCCCGGCCAGATACTGTACCGGCCACAGCGCGCCGACGTAGCCATACTTCGCCGCCTCCATCAAGGTCCACGCCGGATTCGCCAAGTGCGGACGCCCGATCGCCACCAGGTCCGCGCGTCCCGACGCAATGATGCCGTTGGCCTGATCCGCGTCGGTGATGGCGCCAACGGCAATCGTCGCGATGCCTGCTTCCTGTCGAACGCGATCGGCGAACGGTGTTTGCCACATGCGGCCGTACACCGGACGCTCGCGCTTCACGACCTGACCGGCGGATACGTCGATCATATCGGCACCGGCATCGCGGAACAGGCCCGCGATCGCCACAGCATCGTCGTCGGTATTGCCATCGGTCGCCCAATCATGCGCCGAGATACGCACCGAGATTGGCAGGTTGGCTGGCCAGACCGCGCGCACGGCGGTGAAGACTTCCAGTGGGAACTTGGCACGCGCGGGGAGGTCTCCGCCGTATTCATCGGTACGGCGGTTGGTGAGCGGCGACAGAAAACCCGACATCAGGTAGCCGTGTGCGAAATGCAGTTCCAACCAGTCGAAGCCGGCCGCGGCGCCTCGCTGTGCGGCCTGCACGAACTCCCCGAGCACACGTAGCATATCGTCGCGCGTCATTTCGCGGGCCGTTTGCGACACACCGTCGAGATACTGAGTGTCCGAGGCGGCCATCAGCGGCCAGTCACCGTGTTCGAGCGGCAGGTCGATGCCGTCCCACATGGTTTTAGTCGCGCCCTTGGCCCCAGCGTGGCCGAGCTGTAAGCCGATCTTGGCCTGCGAGTGCTCGTGCACGAAGCGCACGATACGCGCCCACATATCCCGCTGATCGTCGTTCCACAGTCCAGGGCATACGGGCGTAATGCGCGCATCGGGCGCCACGCACGTCATCTCGGTCATCACGAGTCCCGCGCCACCGGTGGCCCGCGCGCCAAGATGCACGAGATGCCAGTCGGTGGGCATGCCGTCGTTGGTGGCCGAGTACTGGGCCATTGGGCTCACGACGATCCGATTGGGGAGTGTGACACTGCGCACCGTGAACGGCGTAAAGATGGCTGGCGGTGCGGTGGCATCGGGCGCGATGTCGAGCCCGGACTGCTGTGCAAACCATCGTTCGAATGCGCCTACGTAGGCTGCGTCGCGCACACGGAGATTCTCGTGCGAAATGCGCTGCGAGCGCGTGAGCAGCGAGTAGGCGAACTGTTCGGGCGCCAGCGTGGCGTAGCGGTCAACATGCTCGAACCATTCCGTGGAATTGCGTGCCGCGTTCTGCAACTTGAGGACTTCCACAGAGCGCTCCGCCTGATATCGCGTCAGCGCCACGGCGATGTCGCCCGGATGCGCCGCCAGCTGCGTATCGAGCGCGATGGCATCTTCAAGAGCGAGTTTCGTGCCGGAGCCGATGCTGAAGTGTGCGGTATGCGCCGCGTCTCCGAGGAGTACGAGCGGCGCACGTCGCGTGCTCGTATCGCCACGGTCATCGCGCGGGATATCGAGCCAGTGCACCCACTCGGCGCACGTGACGCGGGGGAAGCGGATCCAATTCGCCGAGCCCCGCAAATGTGCGGCGTTGTTCACCAGTGGCGCACCCTGCAGCACGTCGGCGAAGAGCGCCTCGCAGTACGCAATCGAATCGGTACCCGACATGTCGGCGATGCCGGCCTGTTCCCATACCTCGTGCGGCGTCTCCACGATGAACGTGCTCATTTCGCCGTCGAACTGATACGCGTGCGCCTGAAACCAGCCGTGCGCGGTCTCCGCGAAGGCAAACGTGAAGGCATCGAAGCGCTTGGGGGTACCCAGCCATACGTAGCGGCAGCGACGCAGGTCGATGTCGGGGCGAAAGTGCGCGCTGAACCGCTCCCGCAGGATGCTCTTGATGCCGTCCGATACGATCACCAGATCCGCCCGCTCCGCCGCCACGAGCGCCTCGAGCTGGTCGGGATGGAGTTCGTTCTGAAAGCGGAGCACGACGCCCAGCGCACGGCAGCGCTGCTGCAGCACGGCCAGCAAGTGCTTTCGGCCGACGCCGCTGAAGCCGTGCCCTCCGGACCGTATCGAGCGACCCGCAAAGCGGACGTCGATGTCATCCCAGCGGTGGAGGGCCGCGGTGATCTCGGCACCACTCTCCGGATCGGCCGCGCGCAGATTGGCGACGGTCTGATCGGACAGCACGACACCCCAGCCAAACGTGTCGTCGGGGCGATTGCGCTCGACAACGGTAATCTGCGCGCGCGGATCACGCCGCTTCAAGAGCAACGCGGCGTAGAGCCCGCCCGGTCCACCACCGACGACCACAACGTTCACGGTATTTACTCCCTGAGAGGGCACCAGCCGACGGTACGGCCAATTACTTCAAATATCAAGGAATTGGCGGCTGAACGCCGGCACGGCGACAGCAGATGCAACGGCAGAATCAACGGCCAGAACACGGATCACACCGAAGACACCGAAGCAACACGGATAAGCAAACGGCGCGCTATTTCCTTAGCGGCTGCGGGACGGCGCGACCGTGACGCGAATAATCCGATCGAGCTTGGGAAATTCGCGGTCCATGAAGGCATTGCCGCCGCGTTCGAGCGGACCTTGCTTGCCTTGACGCACCCCACTGCCGGAGTCTTCGCCGTAGCCGCTGAAAAGGCTGTCGAGTACGGACATGCCCTCGACCACGGTACCGAGAATTGTGAACGGCTCGGCGTCGTTTCGTGGATTGTCGGCGAGATTTACATAGATCTGCGTGTTGCGCGTGTTCTCACGACCGGGGCCCTCGTACGAGAAGGCGAACGTACCGCGGGTGTTTCGTGAGCGGGGCCGGTCGTCGCGGAGATAGCGACCCTTCCACGCGGCGTTCACGGCCGAGTCGCCGTGCAGTCCCCACTGCGCGATGTAGGCGGCGCGCACGCGATGGAAGCGCGTGTCGGTGAAGTAGCCGAGCCGCGCGAGATTGTAGAGCCGGTCGGCGCCGAGTGGACCCCATTCGCGATGGAGTTCGAGCACGAACACGCCTTTGCTGGTTTCAAAGCGGAGACGCGACACGGGAGGGGCCGGGCGCGTGAACTCGGCGTTGGCGGGGTCGAGTAAGAGTGCGCGGGTGGTGGCGGGCGACGAGGGCTGTGGTGCGCGGTGGCAGGCGGCCAAGATGGCGATACCGGCGAGCTGCACGATCGTGCGCCGGAGCATGGGGGACTCGCGAGGAACCGACATTGCCACATGGTAGTGCGCAATCGCGTGGCTCGTCAGGGCAGCGTGGCGTCGGTACGAGGAAATCCTGTGCGAATCCTGAGGCCGGGCGCGTCCGTACATTCACGCATGCCCTCAGATGAAGCCCTACGCCCGCTCGACGCGCTGAACGCCCGCGTGATGCGCCATCCCGCCGCTGCGCGCTTCACGCTGATGTGCCGCATCCTGCTGGCCGTGGCCTTTATCCCCACCGGCAGTGTGAAGCTGATGGGCGAGCGCTTCACCTCGCTGGGCGTCAACACGCCGGTGGGCGCCTTCTTCGAGGCGCTGTATCAGACCGGCAGCTATTGGCGCTTTCTCGGACTTTCGCAGGTGCTGGCGGGCGTGCTGCTGCTGATTCCCGCGACCGCGTTCTACGGCGCGGTGCTCTTTCTGCCGATTCTCGCGAACGTGGTGGTGATCACGATCGCCATCGAGTTCAAAGGGACCCCGATGATCACCGTGCCGATGCTGTTGGCGAACCTCTGGCTGATGGCGTGGGACTGGCCGCGATGGCGCGCGGTGTTGATCACGGATGCGTCGCGGCCGGTGATCGCGGGGTGGTCGCGATTGGAGCGCGCCGGCTGGCTACTGGGGGGCGCGAGTGTCGCCGCGTTCTTCTTCGCGGTACGAGGCGCGGCGTTGAAGGGGACGGTTGGGCTGTTCGTGGGGCTCGGGGTGCTGGGTGGGGTGATGGTCGTGACGGCGTGGGTGCGGGGGGCGCGGGGAACGCCGTGATCCTAACGCCCTTGCTTGAGCACGCTGAATGCGCCGAAGACGGCGAGTGGGAGTGCGACATCCAGCGTCCAGAAAATCGACATCGGGCGCTCGCCGGAGATATCGCATGGCTTTGCGACTCGAACGCCGCCGCAGGCCAGGAACGCGTGCCCGGGTGTTTCGCGCACGAAGAGTTGAAAGGTCCAGCCGTTCGTTGTGCTTTCGATGTAGCGCCGGCCTGCTGCGGTGTCGGGGCCTGCCGAATTCTGCGTTTCCCAATGAAAGCGAGTGGGGCTCACGGCATAGTCGTGGTACGCGACTTGGTCGCGAAAGCCGTCAGACTTGTCGAGCGTCACGAACAACACCTCCACCTTCCGATGCGGCAATCGCAAGACGCCCTCACGCGACGCGGGTCGCGTGGTCGCGGTGTGTACGCCGATGGCGGTGAGGATCTCGCGTCGCTCGTAGCGGGCATGCAGCACGAGCGGAACATCTTCGAATCCGAAAATGGCACGCGTGGCAATGCGGCTTCGTGATTCGAGTGCGTCGGCCAGTTCGCCAAGTTCAGACAATACGTGTGGTTCTGCTTCCAGCTTTCTGGCGAAGTCTATAAACGCATGGGTGCCCGTGTGCTCTACTTGATACGTGAGCATCTGCGCGCGCACGGCTTCAGTGCCGCTGGACGGGGTGTATGTACTTCCAGACTCTGCAACGTGGCGGATGAGACTAATCTGCGCGGGATCATCAACGTGCAGCAAATGACGCAGCGAACGCGATGCGAGGGCTTCGGTATCTCCGCCTTCGTCTCGCGGAAGCAGTCCGGCGGCACGACGCAACGGCGTCCAGCCACTCGGACGCGCGTCGCGGTAGATCTCCGACAGCTCAATATCCTGGTCGTGCAAAAAGTCGGCGAGTCGCACCGACGCTCGCCCGGTCACAGCGGCATAGCCTTGTAACTCGGACCGAAGCCGCGACCAGCTCTGCTGTGTCACCGACCTCAGATTCGCAAGCACACGCTCTCTTGCCTGTGCCTCGAGGTGGATATGGCAACCACTCGGCAGTGTCGAAAAGCCCTCCTCGAGGCCCCTCAAGACTTCACGGCGGCTGAGGCCGGTCACTGAAGAGATCAACTTGTCGAATCGGAAATCCGACCGATGCCGTCCAACGAAGTCGAGCACGAGGCAGCTGCTCTTGTTGTCGGCGAGTC
>JBBQAK010000379.1:0-3970 GCA_038316215.1 Gemmatimonadales bacterium
ATACCCAACGCGAACGTGCCCGCCGTTCCGTTCGTGGTCAAAAAGCCCGACGAGAGGAAGACGTTGTCGCTGCCGGCGTTTGCCACGGTGTACTGGGCACTTGCGACGGCGAACGATTCACCGCCAGTGAAATCAAGCACCGGAATCGTGGAGCCAGCAGCATAGTTCACGTTACGGCGTAGAACGCCACGGTCGGGAGGATCCTGCATGAACGTCGTCAGGTTGATGCCACGACGGAACCCCAGCACGTCCGTCGCCCCATCGTCAACACCGGTGATCGTGTAGGTGGTCGTTGGAAACGACACGGTGGTAACGCCTCCCCCGATTCCGATGTTCGCCGATTGTCCCGCGGTGGTCAGACCAGCGACCGTTCCCGACAGCGATTTCGTCGGCCGGTTGGTGACGCATTCGTTCGCCGCGGTCGGAATCATCTCGGTCTGCGTAAGATACTGCACCGTGACATCCGTGCCGCCGCCAGAGCGCGGAATCGCATAGGCAACACCACCGGTCGTATTGACCGTGAAGCTGTACACGCGGGTCGTCGTCCCAGTGGACGTCACACGCGTCCATGCGCCACTGGTGCCGTTCTGGAAGGCGAACCACAGCGGGAATCGTTCCGTCTCGCAGAACGTCCAATTCACGTTCCCCGCACCGCCGCCCGTTGCCGTGACCGTGAGTGCAACGTTCGCCGTGACATCGGCCAGGCCCGCGGTGGTGCCCGTGATCAGGCCGGTGTAAGTGCCGGCGGTCACCGTGCTGCCCACACCGATCGTCAGCGTTGACGTGATGCCCGACACCGCCGACGGATTGAACGTCGCCGACACACCGGCAGGCAAGCCGGACACCGCCAGGTTCACCGTACCAGCGAATCCCGCGCCGCGCGTGAGCGTAATCGTGCTCGTACCGTTGGTACCCTGCTGCGCCGTTACCGCGGTCGCTGCCAGGGTGTAGGTCGGCGCTGCGGTAACGGTAAGATTCACCGACGCGGTCCGCGCGGTGACTCCGGTTCCCGACGCCGTGACGGTTACCGTCGCCGCGCCCACCGCTGCGCCCGTCGTCGACGTCAGCGTGAGTGTGCTCGTGAGCGTGCCGCCGGTCAGCGTGGCTGGGGCAAAGCCCGCGGTGACGCCAGCCGGAAGTCCCGTGGCCGCCAGTGCGACGTCGGCCGAATATCCGCCAACCCGCGTGATCGTCACGGCCGTGGTCACGGCGCTACCCGCCGCCACCGTCACCGCCGCTGGTGTGGCCGAGACCGTGATTGCCGGTGCCGCCGCTACGGTCACCGCCACCGTGGTCGTCGACGCCGTGACTCCGGTGCCGGTCCCGCGTACGGTGAGATTGTAGATACCCGGCACGGCCGCGCCGGTCGTCGCAATCGTGAGGGTGCTGCTCGTGCCCGCCGCCAACACGGGATTGGCCGAGAAGCTGCCGGTCACACCGGCCGGAGCGCCTTCGAGCGCAAGGGCGACATCACCGGCGAACCCACCCGTCCGCGAGACGCCGATCGCGGTGGTGCCGTTGGCGCCGGCCACGATGCTGACGGCGGCCGGCGTCGCGGTCAAGGACACGGCTGGCGTGGTCGCCGCCGTAAGCGTGAGCGCCAACGAGGCCGTTTGGGTGGTGACACCGGTGCCTGCTGCACTGATCGTGACGGTGCTGGCTCCCGGTGCAGCCGTTCCCGCGACGACGAGGGAGAGTGTACTCGTGGTCGATCCCGCCGCGATGGTGGCCGGCGTAAACGTCGCCGTGACGCCGGTGGGAAGGCCAGTCGCGGACAGCGTCACCGCGTCGGTAAAGCCATTCGAACGCGTAATGGTGATCGGCACGGTGCCCGATCCACCAACCGTTATGGTGCTCGTGCCGCTGCCAGCCGTGAGGGCCACCGCGGGCGTCGGTATCGTGAGGGCGTAGGTCGTGGTGGCGTCGGTGACACCGCTACCGGCGGCGCGCACGGTAATCGTGCTGGAGCCCGGCGCCGCAGTCGTTCCGACAGTAAAAACCGCCGTCGCGCTATTCGCGCTACCGGTCAACACGGTCGGCGTGAATGCGGCCGTTACGCCGGCCGGCAGGTTCTCCGCAGTCAGCGATACTGAACCCGCGTAGTTGCCAACGCGGCTCACCGTTACCGTCGTGTTGCCGGACGCGCCCCGCGCCACGGTTCCTGACGTGGCCGACAGCTGCACGCTGATGCTCTGCGCTGGCGGCGGCTGCGTGGTGCCGCTATCGCCGCCGCCGGAGCAGGCGGCCAAGAACAACCCGAGAAGGGCGGTCGGAAGAAAAAACGTCCAGCGTGGCATCGTCGCCTCGTGAAAGAAAAGTCATCTACATCGAACAAGGGAAAGGACGTCCTGATGGTCTGAGTGTCAACCAAACCCGACGATCAGACCATCTTCGCCCCGCTACCCACTAGATTTCGCCGACAACCCCCTCGCTTCTCCAGCTGAAAGGCTTTCCAATGGCGACTGATCTCCTGTCTGCGAGCGCAATCCCGGCGCTGCCCTCCGTCGAGTGCAAGGCGCATGCCGCCGACCTCTTCAACATTGATGCGGCGCTCACCGAAGAAGAGCGCTCAATTCGCGACACGATCCGCAAGTTCGTGGACGAACGCGTGCTGCCGATCATCGGCGACTGCTATGTGCAGGGGCGCTTTCCCGATGAGTTGGTGGCCGACATGGCCGAACTCGGCGTGCTTGGCGCCAACCTCCCCGAGGAGTATGGCTGCGCCGGTCTGTCGAGCGTGGCCTATGGCCTGATCATGCAGGAGCTCGAGCGCGGCGATTCGGGAATCCGGTCGTTCGCGTCGGTGCAGGGCGCGCTGGTCATGTATCCGATCTTCGCCTTCGGCTCCGAAGCGCAGAAGCAGCACTATTTGCCGAAACTGGCGAAGGCGGAAATGATCGGCTGTTTCGGTCTCACGGAAGCCGATTACGGGTCGAATCCGTCAGGGATGATCACCCGCGCCAAGCAGCAGGCGGACGGCAGCTGGATCATCAACGGCGGCAAGATGTGGATCACCAACGGATCCAAGGCGCACGTCGCCATCATCTGGGCGAAAACCGGCGACAGCACCGAAGACAGCAGCATTCGCGGCTTCGTCGTCGATACGTCGCTGCCCGGCTTTCACGCGAAGGATCAACACGGCAAGCTCTCGTTGCGCGCCAGCCACACGTCGGAGCTGGTGCTCACCGATGTGCACGTGCCGGCCGACGCGATTCTGCCCGACTCGAAGGGGCTCAAGAGCCCGCTCATGTGCCTCACCCAGGCGCGCTATGGCATCTCGTGGGGCGTGCTCGGTGCGGCCATGGCCTGCTTCGAGGAAGCGGTGTCGTATGCGAAGACGCGCGTGATGTTCGACCGGCCGATCGGAGGCTTCCAGATCCAGCAGGTGCGTTTGGCCGATATGCTCACCGAACTCACCAAGGCGCAGCTCGTGTCGCTGCATCTGGGACGCCTCAAGGACGCGGGCAACTTCACGCCCACCCAGGTGTCGTTGGCCAAACGCAATAACGTCAGCATCGCCACCGACATCGCCCGCGAGGCGCGCCGTCTGCTCGGCGGCAACGGCATCCTGGCCGAGTACGGCGCGATGCGCCACATGGCGAATTTGGAGAGCGTCTACACGTACGAGGGAACCCACGACGTGCACTCGCTGATTCTCGGTCAGGCCATCACGGGACTGAACGCGTTCAAATAGGGCTGAGCGGCGCGTTTCAAAGGTGACGCTCCCGTCGCATTGCCGGCGAGGGGACCCGCGTCTAGCTTCCCCTGCGAAGTAGTCCCTCTCTCTTAGACTCTTTTACGGAGCGTCCGCGGTGAAGATCGCCGTGTGCATCAAGCGCGTCCCGGTGATGGAAGTGAAGTTCGCCATTACCGCTGACGGCTCCCGCGTAGATGAAGCGGGCCTCAAGTACGACGTCAACGACTTCGATCTCTGGGCGATCGAAGCGGCGCTGCAGCTCAAGGAGAAAAA
>JBBQAK010000419.1:0-3463 GCA_038316215.1 Gemmatimonadales bacterium
TTGAGCGTTGACAGGAGGGGCACCAGCGTCGCTTTGTCGCGCAGGTCGATACTGACGCGCCAGCCGTCTGCTCGCGGTGTGACGCCCACCAGTGACACGTCGGGCGGGAGGGCGGCACGGATGCGGCGCGTCGCGCGCGTTTCACGCGTGTCGCGCGTGTCGCGCGGATCGAGACGCTGCCGCGGATCGTCGGTGGCGATGGCATTCTCACGGCCCTGAAACGGTGCCTGCCGTTCCCACCGCACCTGCGATTTCGCGCTGAAGGGAATTCGCACCGTGCGGCAGCCGTCGCCGCACCACGCCGGCAGTTCGCGGTAGGTCGTGGTACGCAGGCGGGCCACCAGCGCACCGCCGTTCGCCCCCGCCACGAAGACCGCGCGCTCGGCCCCGCGCAGGGCGCGCGACGCCTCGTCTTCGTCGTCGTCGATGCCGTCGTCGGTGCCGTCACTGGACAATCCCTCGGCCGGAAAGGTCGGTGTGAGCCAACCGTCAGCACAGCCATAGGCGACGCCGCGCCGCAAGTGCATGGTGTCCGCACCTTCGCGCGCATGCACCACGATGGCCGTCAACGCGGTATCGGCGTCACCCTCGAGCGCGAAGGCGCTCCAGGCGATCGCCCGCGCGGCGATGGGCAGGTGCTGGCCGATCATGGTCGTGAACAGCAGCTCCGACTCCACGCCATATGTCCCCGCGACGGGCGGACACTTCGGTGCTCCACCTTGCGTACCGCCCGACGCCGCGCCCAGACGTAGCGGGCGCCAGTCGCGAGGCATCGACGTATCCGCGCTGCCGCAGGCGGCCACGGTGACGCTAACGGCGAAGATGGTCAGTTGACGTGCAACAGGTGGACGCACAGGGGCTCGCGGCACAGGGACTAGGCAAGACGGCCGGCGGGCGGCTCTCCGAACTGGGACGATCGGCGTGCGGTCCGGTCATCGCGGTGCGGGGTACCATGCCCACGAGCTACCCAACATGACCGCTGTCGCGCTGCTGCCTCACCGCTGCCGCTCGTGGGCGGTCGGCCGTACCTTCCCGTTTCACCTCCGACCCACGCGTCCATTGGGCTGTCTCTCTCGAATCGGTTGCATCGTTGTCCTTGCCGTCGGTGGCGGTGCGGCCTACTGGCTCTACGGCGACCGACTGCCGTCGGTCCTGTCGCGGGCGGCGTCTGGAGCCGCGACCCGAGTTACTGATGTGGCGACGAAGGCCAGCGAGCGGCTCGATAGCAATCAAGGGGCGCGCATCGCGTCCGAGAACGACGCGGCCCGCCGTGCTGAACGCGCGAAGCGCGAGCGCGCCATCGTGTGGGCGCGTCTGACGCCCGCAGGGTCGGCCGGCCGCGAAGCGGTTGCTGCGCTATCGCGTCGCAACGGACCGCCGTACGTATCGCTGCGCGCACCAGAACTCGCCAGCCTGCTGGCCGCGGGCCTGGCGAAGGCGCTACCCTCGTCCGCGTCCAAACCGGACGTCGCGATCGTGGATGAGCAGGTGTTGTTGCGGTCGGTCGTCGATCTGCGGGACATCGCGGGTGATGGCGCGCTGCGCGGCTTGCTCGGGGTGGCTCTCGAAGGACGCGACACCTTGCGGTTGGCCGGCACGCTCGATGTCGTGCGTCCGGGCTTGGCCGAGTACCGTGTGCGCGAATTACGCATTAAAGGAATCGATGTGCCGCCGCGCCTGATTCCGTCGCTGATTGGTGCGATGCGCCGTGCCATTCGCGCGGATTCGCTCCCGTCCAATGCGTTGCCGATTCCGCTGCCCAAGGCAGTGGCCGACGTGCGCGTTGCGAATGGCAAGGTCACTCTTTACAAGGCTGTGGTTCCATGAGCGCCCGTCGCATTCTCGTCGTTGACGACGAACCCGGTATTCGTCAGGCCCTTGGTCAGCTGCTCGAGTACGAAGGCTACGAAGTCAAGACCGCCACCGGCGGTGCCGAAGGCATCACGATCTACGATAGCTTCCGCCCGCAGCTTGTTTTTCTTGACGTGAAGATGGCGGGACTCGATGGGCTCGAGGTGCTCAAGCGGCTCCGTCAGGCCGATCCGAACGCGACGGTGGTGATGATCAGCGGTCACGCCACGATTCAAACGGCGGTCGAAGCCACGCAACTCGGCGCGTACGACATTCTCGAGAAGCCGCTCGACACCGATCGCGTGTTGGTGCTGCTGCGCAACGCGTTCGAAACGCGTCTGCTGAGTGAAGAGAACGAGCGGCTGCGTGAAACGATCGAGTCGCGGTACGAAATTGTGGGGCGCACCTACGGGATCCGCGCACTGCTCGAACGCATCGACAAAGTGGCGGGCACGCCGGCGCGCGTGCTCATCACCGGCGAGAATGGCACGGGGAAGGAGCTGGTGGCACGGGCGATTCATCGCGGTTCGCTGCGGGCCAAGAAGCCGTTCGTGGAGGTCAACTGCGCGGCGATCCCGTCGGAGCTGATCGAGAGTGAACTGTTCGGGCACATGAAGGGCTCGTTCACGGGCGCCATCGCCGATCGCGCGGGCAAGTTCGAGCAGGCCGACGGCGGCACGCTGTTTCTCGACGAGATCGGAGACATGTCGTTGAGCGCGCAGGCGAAGGTGCTGCGCGTGTTGCAGGACGGATTCGTGACCCGCATCGGCGGGAGTAAACCCATTCAAGTGGACGTGCGTGTGCTGGCGGCCACGAATAAGCTGCTCGAAGACGAGATTGCGAATGGCCGCTTCCGCGAAGATCTGTTTTATCGGCTCAACGTGGTACCCATCACGGTGCCGCCGCTTCGCGAGCGTCGTGAGGATATCGAGCAACTCGTGGTCTACTTTCTTCAGCAGTTCGCAGCGCGTGACGGACTGCCCGCGCGCGGCATCACGGATGAGGCGTTGGCGCGGTTGTCGGAGCTTGACTGGCCGGGCAACGTACGCGAACTCCGTAACACGGTGGAACGGCTGGTCATTCTGGCCAGCGCCGCGACGATCACGGCCGCCGATGTGGAACGGTTGGTGGGGAAACGGTCGGCCGAGCCGGCCGGGCTGGGCAACCTGGTGGATTGTACGACCTTCGAAGAGTTCAAAGTGGCCGCCGAGCGTGCCTTCCTGCTGGCGAAGCTGCGAGCGTTCGACTGGAACGTGTCGGAGACCGCGCGAGCGCTGGACATGCCCCGGTCGAATCTCTACAAGAAGATCGAGCGTTATACGTTGACGAGAGAAAGCACACCTGCCTGACATTCAGCCCGACCCGTATGAGCGATCGTAACTGGGACGCCGAGATGGCCAAGATCGACAAGCAGCTGGCGTCGGTCTCCGACGAAGCGTTGCTGGCCGAGAGCAAGGCCGTGGTACCGGCCAAAGCTGGCGGTCGAACGGTCGCGGCACCGACAGTGGCGGCGCCGGCGCGGAGTGTGGCTTCGTCGGCGCCGACGGCGGGTGCCTGGCGAGGGTGGGTGAAAGTGGCGATCGCCGTAGGTGCCGCCGCTGGGCTGATGTTC
>JBBQAK010000437.1:0-3210 GCA_038316215.1 Gemmatimonadales bacterium
CTGCGCAATCCCCAGCGTGCCACGCACGAACGGATCGATGTCTTCGCCCAATTGCGCGGACAGCTCGTCGTTGGTCACGATACGCGGCGGAACCGCGCTCCCGGTACCGATAATCGTGGCTTCACGTCCGAGAGCGAACGCGCTGCGGTTCATGCCCGTGCTCATGCCCGTGCTCATCCCCGTGCTCATGCGACGGCCTGCGGTACGCGTCCGGAACTGCCGCGCGTGACGAGCCGCACCGGCAGCAGCCGGCTGGCCGACACGCGATGCGCGGACTGTTCGATGAGCTGGAGCAGCAGACGGGCCGCGCGGGCGCCGAGTTCGCGGGCAGGCACGGAGATGGTCGTGAGTTCGGGAGTCACGTAGCGAGCCAGTTCGATGTCATCGCAGCCGACAACGGAGAGATCAGCGGGCAGCGACAACCCCGCCGTGAGTGCCTGCTTCAGGGCGCCGATGGCCATGAGGTCGTTGGCGCAGAACACGGCGGTCGGACGCGGCCCAGAGGCGAGCAGGAGACGCATGGCGTCGCGTCCGCCCGCCACGGTGGCCGGTGCACGACGCAGACGCGGTGAGCGCAGGGCGATGCCGGCTTCACGCAGCCGCACGACGAATCCCCGCTCGCGCATGCGAAAGGCATGGACGTCGGAGGCGGGACCAATGAATGCGAGCTCGGTGTGCCCGAGGTCGAGCAGATGCCCGGCGGCCAGCCGACCGGCCATGATGGCGTCGGTGGCGATGCCCGGCCACCGCTCAGAAGGCTCGTCGATGAGCACGACATTCACGCCGGCCAGTGCTTCGTCCGGGAGCGTGCTGGCCCCGACGGCGTCGAGCAGCACGCCATCGATCTGCCGCGCCCGAAGAACATCGAGGTGTTGGCGAACGCTGCGTGCCGACTGATCGCAGAGGAGCACGGCATACCCGGCGTCGGCGGCCACGCGTTCGGCGCCGGTAATCACGTCCGCCACGAACGGGTTCCGCACGTCAGGCACGATGACCCCCAGTGCGAACGACCGTCGGCTGGCCAGCGACTTGGCGACGACGTTCGGCCTATAGCCGAGCTCGGCAGCTGCGTCGAGGACGCGCTGCCGAGTCGCGGGCGCCACGCGGGCACGCGGATGATTCGAGAGGACAAGCGACGCGGTGGGTTGGGAGACACCGGCGCGGGCTGCCACGTCGTGGATGGTGACGCGGCGACCAGAGGGAGGGATGACCATCGTGCTGCAAAATGTGGTGCAAATACGTATTGGCAAGCCCTTTTTTGCGATTCTTCGACCACAGTGGAGTATTTTTGATGAAATGGCCTCTCACCTCCCATCCCCCGGATCACCGTCGCATCAGTCGACGACCGCCGAGCTGAGCGAGCCCGCCGATCGCGGTAGCGCGCCAGGCGAGGCGGCGGGAGCTCTGGGTAGGTCGCGAGGTCCAGGCTGGCTCCGGGCCGGCGCCGCGGCACCGCAAACCCGCCGACAGCGGAGCGCGTGGGTGCGGCTTCTGGTCGCGCTCACGAGCAGCACGGCGCTGCTCGGTACGGCCGCCTTGGTGGCCGCCGCGGCCGTCGTTCCACCCATCGGCGCCCGCCGCACCGCCCGCGAGGCCGCGCAGCAGGAAGTGGTGACACAGCTGGGTCCCGACGAGCGCGTGGTGGCGCGCGCCTTCGCCTCGCAACGCCGATGGACGGACATGTGGCGCGAGTCGTTTGGTGTAGTCGTCGCCACCAACCGCCGGCTGCTGTACGTGAGCGCGCCGCCTACGCCGCTGCTACGCCCGCGAGAAGACGGCCCGACCGAGTTGCTCGTCGAGAATTATTCCTACGACGCAGCCTTCACGCTCGAGCCTCGCACACTTTTCCGCGGATACGGGCGGGGGCTCGTGCTTCGCACGCCGTCGGCCCAAGTCGACTTCATCGTCGACGACGACTCTTGGACATCGGCGCTTCGCGTGTCTCAAGCCAGCGCGGCGGCGCGCCAGGCGGTTACGCGCGACGAACAAGCGCTCATCGCCACGACGCGCGCCCCCGCCCCACCGGCCGCACGGTACGTGCCCTACACCGTGCGGCGCGGCGAGACGCTGACCGGCCTCGCACGCCGCTTCCGGACATCGCCGGATGTCCTCCGGCAGCTCAATCAGCTGGCCAGCGACGATATCAAAGTCGGACAGCGACTGCGGGTGCCCTTGGTCGAGGTGGACACCCTGCCGTAGTACCCCCGATTACTGACCGAGAACGATCGCGAACACCAACGGCGCCACGATGCTCGCATCACTCTCGATGATGTACTTCGGCGTCTCGATGCCAAGCTTGCCCCAGGTGATCTTCTCGTTCGGTACGGCGCCCGAATACGATCCGTACGACGTCGTCGAATCACTGATTTGACAGAAGTAGCCCCAGAGTGGCACTTCGGTGCGCTGCAAGTCCTGATGCAGCATCGGGACGACACAGATCGGAAAGTCTCCGGCGATACCGCCGCCAATCTGGAAGAAGCCCAGCAACGAATCCTTCGTGACTTCGGTGTAGTGATCGGCCAGATACATCATGTACTGAATGCCGCCCTTCACCGTGTGCACGTTCTTGATGTTGCCGTCGATGACATGCGACGCAAAGATGTTGCCCGTTGTCGAGTCTTCCCAGCCCGGCACGATGATCGGCAGGTTCTTCTGCGCGGCGGCCAGCATCCACGAATTCTTCGGATCAATCTGATAGAACTCTTCGAGCTTGCCGCTGAGGAGAATCCGGTACATGAACTCGTGCGGGAAATAGCTCTCGCCGGCCTGATCAGCGGCGGTCCACTCGTCGAGAATGGCCTTCTCGATCCGACGGATCGCTTCCGCTTCCGGAATGCAGGTATCGGTCACGCGGTTGAAGTGCTTCTCGAGCAACTTCTGCTCGTCTTCCGGCGTGAGGTCGCGATAGTTCGGCACGCGCTCGTAATGATCGTGCGCCACGAGGTTGTAGATGTCCTCTTCGAGATTCGCGCCCGTGCAGGTGATGGCGTGCACTTTGTCCTGCCGGATCATTTCGGCCAGCGACAGCCCCTGTTCCGCCGTGCTCATCGCACCGGCGAGCGTGATCATCATCTTGTTTCCGGCTTCAAGATGGCGCACGTAACCATCGGCGGCATCGATGAGGGCGGCCGCATTGAAGTGGCGGTAGTGATGACGGAGAAACGCCGTGACGGGCGCGGACGTGGACTGGGCCATGAGATGGACGACTCT
>JBBQAK010000288.1:0-5123 GCA_038316215.1 Gemmatimonadales bacterium
CCTTCGTCATCCGCGACTGCAGTTCGGCAACACTCAGTTCGGCAAACGGGAAGGCATCGGGTTGCGCGCTATCGTCTTCGCGCGCGCGCTCGGCGGCGTGCACCGCCTGCATCGGCACGAGCGTCGACATCGTCCCGACGGTGGCCGCGGCGGCCGTGACCAACGACGACGCCACAAAATCGCGTCGATCCATCCGCTTCGTCATGCGGTATCCTCTAGACCGCGCCGAGGGCGCGCTCGAAATCGTTGAGCAGATCGCGCACGTCCTCGAGCCCGATGCTCAGTCGTACGAATCCTTCCGACACCGCGTCGCCGCCCCATCGGGCGCGACGCTCGGCGCTCGTATGCACGCCACCGAAACTCGTGGCCTCGTACACCAGCGTGGACGCGCCAAAAAAGCGCGACACGGCCGCCGCGTCATCCAGCGCAAAGCTGATCACACCACCGAACCGTTTCATCTGGCGTGACGCGATGGCATACGACGCATCGCCGGGCAACCCCGGATAGCGTACGCCATGCACCTTCGCATGCGCCGCCAGCATCGTCGCGACCTGCATGGCCGTATCGCACTGCCGCGACAGTCGCACATCGAGCGTGGCCAGCGACCGATGCGCGAGCCACGCCTCCATCGGTCCCGCAATCACGCCCATGCGGGTCCGCCAGGTGCGAATCGTTTCGGCATGCGTCGCATCACGACAGGCTACATGACCAAGTACCAGGTCGGCGTGCCCCGTCATCGCTTTCGTATCGGACACGACGGCGAAATCCGCGCCGAGGGCGAGCGGCTGCTGCAACAGCGGCGTGGCGGTGGTGTTGTCCACGACCACCAGCGCGCCCGCAGCATGCGCCGCTCGCGCGAGGGCCGCGATATCGCAGACATCGAGGGCGGGATTGGTGGGCGACTCGAGCCATAACAGCGCCGCACCATCGAGTGCCTCGCGCAAACCGTCGCCGACCGTCGGTGCCATCACCACATTGATGCCCTGCGCGGCAAACCACGCACCGGGAAACTGCTGCGTCGCGATCAGGCGCGTCGTGTAATAGCTCTCGGCGGGCATCACCAACTTTCCGCCAGGCGGTACCATCGTGGCCAACACCGCCGCAGTGGCCGCCATGCCACTCGGAAAGAGCAAACACGGACCGCCCTCGAGCGCCTCGAGCGCCTGCTCGTAGGCCACCCACGTGGGATTGGAAAACCGACCGTACGTAAACGGCGAGGCCGTAGGATCGCCCGGTGCGTGATACGGAGCGGCGAACACTGGGCCAGCCATGTACGGCGCGCCCGGCGTCGCGTCTGGCAGGCCGGCACGCACCACCCGCGTGCCGTCGTGCCACTCAGGGTGTGTCGGCATGCTCACGCCCTCGCCTACGCCTGCGGCGGGTACGCCGCGTCATCCAACGGCTGCGCCTCGTCGATCAGCATGACGGGAATGCCGTCTTGCACCGAGTACACCAGCCGGCTCTCACGGCACACGAGCACCTCGGGCGGACCCGCGTGGTACTCCAACGGCGCCTTGGACTTGGGGCAGACCAGGATCTTCAGCAGTTCGGGAGACAGGCTCATGACACGGGCTCGCGCTTACGCGCTGGTAGGGCGGAACGGAGCGGGAGCCTCGGCGCTGAACAGCAGACGAGGCCCTCCGATGAGATCGATGCAATATGGGACCGCCGCCCAGACCGCGCCGAGGCATTCCTCGATCGCCGCGGGCTTTCCCGGGAGATTGATGATCAACGAACTCCCGCGGGTGCCAGCCACCTGACGCGAGAGGATCGCCGTCGGGACGGTGCGCACGGACACGGCCCGCATCTGTTCGCCGAAGCCCGGCAGCAGCCGGTCGCAGACGGCCACCGTGGCCTCGGGCGTGACGTCACGCGGCGACGGACCGGTGCCACCGGTGGTCACGATGAGGGCGCAGTGCCACTGGTCGGCCAGTTCACGGATCGCCGCCTCGATCAGCGGCTGCTCGTCGGCCACCAGACGGTACTCCGCCTGCCACGGCGTCGCGATCCAGCGCGTCAGCACCGACTGGATTGCCGGCCCGGACTTGTCTTCGTACACGCCGGACGAGGCGCGGTCGGAGATGGTGATAATGCCGACCGCAGTGGGCACCGGTGGATGCGAATGGGGAAGCAATTTGGTGGCGAACGTTTGGGGGCGGGCGGAAGCGGCGGGCCACGGGTTACGGCTGGGATGCCACCATCGCTGCCGGCTATGGCGTGTTGGTGAACACTACACGCTTTTGGTCGGGGCGACGACCGAAGGTGAGGACGAGTCCGACTTCGAGGTCGGTGGCCTTGAGGTAGCCGAGGAGCTGGCCCACATGTTCCGGCTCAATAGCTCGAGCGACTTTGCACTCGATCACGACCAAGTCATTCACCACCAGATCCAGCCGGCCGCGGCCAATAATGTGACCGCGAAATCGCACCGAGATCGCGACCTCCCTCGTCACCGAGAAGCCCGCGTCGGCCAACGCCAGTGCCATCACCCGCTGGTAGATGACCTCCGGATGCCCCTGACGAAGCTCGCCGCCCTACCGCTTCCCCGGCGGTATCCATCGTTCGCCACGGTGGCCCACCGTGGTCATTTGGCGACCATCCCCGCACACGACGCCAACAGCGGCCCGTCCGGCGCCCCGTACTGTCCGAGGACCACCTGCGCCCCTCTCCCCGCGGTCCCGGGCGTCAGCACGAATATCGACGCGTAGCTCGAGTCGCAGAGGTCAGGCAGCTTGGGCCCACCCAGTGCCGTCACGATCGCCGGCACGGTATTGCTATGGCCGACGACGAGCACCACGCCGGTCGCCTGGCGCACCGCCGCCGCCACCTCGTCAATGTGCTTCGCCCCGCTACTGATCGTGATAACTGTCAGTGCGACCCCCGTCTTCGCGGACACCACCGCTGCCGTTTCCGCCGTGCGCTTGAGCGAGGTCACAATGATCGCGTTCGGTGTCGTCATCGCCAGCGCGTCGGCCAGCGCCTGCGCGCGCATCTTCCCCGCGTCGCTGAGTGAAGGATCACTGCCGCCCTCGCTCGCCTTCTCCGCGTGACGGACCAGCACGACCAACGACGGCTGCGCCACGAGGGTACGCGGCGCAAAAACACCCATCGCGAGCGCGACGCCCACGAGTCCGACCGCAACAGCGCCCCACGACGATCTCGTCTGCATCTCACTCCTCGATGCGCCTCAGGCGCGTAGTTTCTTCCCCGCTCCGGCTCCGGCAATGACCAGCACGAGCCCTACGGCAACGCCGACACCGCCAACCCACGTCGGCACGCTTTTCTTCTCCGACACCGATGCCTGCAGCGGACCAATATCCAGCACTTCACGATTGGTCGTGACGCTGAACCCCTGTACGAGAATGTATCCGCCGGCCAGAACCAGCAGAATGCCGAGCACGAGTGTGGCGCGCATGTGAGCTCCGTTAAAAGTATGCCCGCTCACACTGCAGAGTTCGTGCCGGATCTCTGAGCGCATCACCCGCACGCCTCATCCCTCGCCTGACGCTCCGCTTCCCCCCGCCCATACACGCTCCCCCCCAAACAGCTTCCCATGCGGTATCCACCGTTCGCCACCGCGACCCTACGCCTTGACGACCAGAGCCGTAACCGCCCACTTCAAGACATGCGAACACCCCTCTGCCAATTGGCCTCCGCGCTCATCGCGCTCACGCCCGTCGCCCTGCTGGCCCAGTCGAACACCCCGATCACGCCGACCGAGACGGCTGCCCGCCGCGAGGCGATTGCTGCCCGCATCGACAGCGGCATCGTGATCGCCTTCGGCGGACGCGCCCTGGTGAACGACTTCAGCACATTTTACCAGCTACCCGCTTTCCGGTATCTCACGGAGCTCAACGAGCCGGACGCCGCGCTGGTCATGGTGGTGCGAAACAAGCGCCCGCAAAGCACCCTGTTTCTGACCGCACTCGACGCGCGAACGGCGTTCTACTACGGCGAGCGGGTGGACTCGACCACCAGCATGGCGAAATACGGCATACCCGGACGCTCGTCGTCCGCACTGCCGGCGTTCCTCGATTCGCTCGCCGCCACCGGCCTGCCCTTCTACCACGTGCCCGATGTGGAAACGATGGACTTCGCGAGCAACGATACGCTCACGCGTGGCCAGGAAGCACTGAAGGGTCTCGCCAAGCGCTTTCCTGAGCTCAGGGTGCGTAATGGCATGTCGTTGGTATTGCAGGCGCGTGCCAAGAAGTCCGACACCGAGCTCGCGCTGATTCGTCAGGCCGCCGAGATCAGCGCGGAAGGCCATCGCGCCGCGATGCTCACCGCGAATCCAACGCACGAGTACGAACTGCGCGCCACCCTCGAGTACGAGTTCACGCGTCGTGGCGCCGAACGGCCTGCCTATGGATCCATCATCGGCGCCGGCATCAACGGCACCACGCTGCATTACATGAAGGCCGGAGACCCCGCGAAAGCCGGCGACCTCGTGGTGATGGATGCCGCGGCGGAGTATCGCGGCTATGCAGCCGACATCACGCGCACCATCCCGGTGAGTGGCACCTACACCGCCCAGCAGCGCCAGCTGTACCAACTCGTGCGCGATGCACAAGATGTCGCGGAGCGCTTCTCCAAGCCCGGCATGAGCGTGCGGGCGGCAGCGGATTCGTCCGTCGCGTTGCGCGCCCGTGGTCTGGCCGCCCTTGGGCTGGTGGAAAGCGTCGATGCTTCGTTCGATCCCCCGTGGAAGGTGAATTGCACGACGAGCCCGGCGCAGTGTCGTCAGTCCAACCTCTGGATGATTCACGGCATCACGCACGGGATCGGACTCGCCGTGCATGACCCGATGCAGGAAAACGGTCCCGACGCCAAGTTCGCCGTGGGTGATGCGTTCACGATCGAGCCGGGCATCTACGTGAGTACGAAGGCACTCGACGTGCTGCCCGACACGCCGAAGAACCGTGCGTTTATCGCGAAGGTGCGCAACACGGTGCTCAAATATCAAAACACCGGCGTGCGTATCGAAGACGACTACATCATCACCGGCAAGGGACTCGAGCGGATCTCTCTCGTGCCGCGCGAGATGGACGAAATCGAAGCGCTCATGAAGCGGCGCGCGAAGATCCAGCCGTAGCCTTACGGGCGGCGATCCGGCGCGGGATACG
>JBBQAK010000257.1:0-5770 GCA_038316215.1 Gemmatimonadales bacterium
ACGAGCCGCTTTCCTACCAGCGGCGATGGCAACCGACGGATCGGCAGCTCCGCCGTCTTGATCTCGAGCCACTCCGGCTCCACCTCGAAGGTGTAGCCAACCGTACCCAGCATGGTGGCCGCCATGCCGCCAGCCGTGAGCAGAAACGCGCGTCGCGAAATCATCACATCAGTCGTAGAAGTCCGTGCACCGGGCCGCCCGTCCACCGAACATTAGTCGGTGCACACAACCAAAAGACGTATGCCGTCGCCGGCTCGCGGCCACGAGCATCGCGTGGCAGTATTCGTCGCATGACTTCCTTTCCGACGATGCGCGTGGTGGGCCTCGCTCTCGCACTCAGCGCCCCCTGGCTCACGCGCAACGCGGCGGCCCAGCCCGCGCGATTCCTCGTGCCCGACGTCGCACCAGACGCGCGCTGGCTCAAAGGCAATACGCACACGCACACGACCAACTCGGACGGCGATACCGCCCCCGAGGACGTGGCCCGATGGTACAAGCACCGGAAATACGACTTTCTCGTGCTCTCCGACCACAACGTCTTCACCGATCCGGCCACGCTGGCCTCACTGATGGACTCGACGTTTCTGCTGATCCCGGGGGAAGAGGTAACCACCGGCTTCCAGAAGGCTGCCGTGCATGTGAATGCGCTGGGCGTAACGCGCGTGATCGCCGCGCCGCGCGACAGCACCCTGCTCGGCACCGTGCAGAAAACCGTCGATGCCATTCGCGCGGAACGGGCCGTGCCGCACATCAACCATCCGAATTTTCTCTGGAGCATCGACACCGCCACGCTTTTCCGCGTGAAGCACGATCGGCTGCTCGAGATCTTCAACGGACACCCCATTGTGCACAACATCGGTGGTGGTGACTGGCCCGGCATGGAAGACGCGTGGGACGCGCTCCTGACTCGCGGCAAGAAGATCTACGGGATCGCCGTGGACGACGCGCACCACTTCCAGGGCGAATTTGAAAAGGCGCGTGCGAACCCGGGGCGCGGCTGGGTGGTGGTACGGGCGCGATCGCGCGAGAGCCGCGAAATCATCACCGCGCTCGACGAGGGACGCTTTTATGCCAGCACCGGCCCGGTGGTCGCCGACATCACCGTCACTGACTCCGCGCTGTCGCTGACGATCAGTCAGACCGGCGACTTCAAGTACACCACACAGTTCGTCGGGGCCAACGGCGAGATTCTCGCCACCGACAAGACGCTGTCCCCCTCGTATCGCCTGCGGGGAACGGAGACCTACGTCCGGGCGCGCGTGGTCGATTCCAGCGGGGCGACCGCCTGGACCCAACCGGTTTTCACCACCCGGTACCGGGAGCGCACCGCGCCGTAATCCGGTATTCGTCCGACCCGAGGCGACCGCGTCCCTCCCATTTTCCAGAGGCAGCCTCAACGGCGAACGGTTCCGGCGAGTAAATCTCACGCTGGCGGCCCGTTTCGTGGAGCCGCGATTCCCGCCCTTTGGAGGAAGTTGGACATGGTTCACGCAGGGGTTCACGCAGTGCGCCGTTTCGGACGCTGGACCGGAACGCTTTTACTGCTGGCCGCCAGCAGCGGCGCCGCGCAGGCACAGATCAGCCCTCAGTCGACGCAGTCCGACGAAGGTCGGTCCAACAAGGGCAACTGGGCGCTGGCCAATCGCTTCAGCACCGCCGCGCTCCGCGCGATCACGTATACGCAGGCCGTCCAGCCCCGCTTTTTAGGGCAGACGGACTCGATGTACTACAACTGGAAGGATCGTAACGGCAACCGCTTCATGCTATTCGTGCCGTCAGCCTCCGGTGGCACCAAGCGCCTGCTGTTCGATCCGGCCAAGCTCGCCGAACAGCTCACGCTGCTCAGCAAGAAGCCATACGACGCGACGAACCTCCCGTTCCAGACGATCACCTTCCTCAAGAGCCATAAGGCGTTCCGCTTCACCGTGGACACCGTGCGCTACGAGTGGACGCTCGCGACGGAAACGTTGAAGTCGAACGGTCGTGTGGTGCGCAACGCCCCGCCGCCGGTTGACGAAGAAGTGAACACGCAGGGGGGTGGTGGCCAGGGTGGTGCCGGCGCGCGCGGCGAATTCCGCAATTACAACAAGGACAGCTCGGCGTTCGTCTTCGCGCGCATGCATAATCTCTTCATCGTGGAGAAGGCCACCAACGACACCGTGCAGATCAGCACCGACGGCGTCGAGGACTACTCCTTCGGCTACCGCGACACCACCGAGAACCGTCGTCAGCTGAATGCGCTCGCCGGCGGTGGCCAGCAGCAGGACGGCGACCAGCAGGACGACACCGACGACGCCGCCAGCCGCGATCAACGCATTCGCCCGAATGTCTCGTGGTCGCCCGACGGCAAGTCGTTCTCCTTCGTACGTCGCGACCAACGCAAGGTGAAGGATCTGTACCTGGTGAACGTGCTGGCGCAACCGCGCCCCGTGCTGCTGCACTACAAGTACACGATGCCGGGCGAAGAGAACGTCACACAGAGTGAACTGTGGGTGTTCACGCGCGGACAGACGGCCGTGAAACAACTCAACGTGCGTAAGTGGAAGGATCAGTCGCTGCAGGACGTGCACTGGCCCGTGAACGGCGAGAAGGTGCGCCTCGTGCGCCGCGATCGTCCGCAGCGCGCCGTGGACTTCATCGAACTGGACGTCACGACCGGCGCCATCAAGACGCTGCTCACTGACGCCATCGAAGGCGCCGCGCTCGAACCAAAGAACATCGCCTACACCAAGAAGGGCGGCGATTTCCTGTGGTGGTCGCAGAAGACCGGCTGGGGTATGTACTACGTGTACGGCTTCGACGGCGGCGAGAAGCGCCCGCTGACCACCGGTCAATGGAACGCCAACAGCATCGTCAAGATCGACTCCACGACGCAGCAGGTGTGGCTGTCCGGTCAGGGGCGTGAGGCCGGTGAACAGCTGTATCAGACGCATCTGTATCGCGTGAACGGTGACGGCACCGGCTTCACGCTCCTCGACGCCGGAAACGCCCATCATGCGTCGACGTTGGGCGAGAATGGTCTGCCGAGTATCGTGTCGCCGACGAAGCGCTACATCTACGACACCTTCTCGCGCATGGACCTGCCGCCGAAGTCGGTGCTCCGCGATGCGCTCACGGGTCGCATTCTCAGCACGCTCGAGGAGATGGATCTCTCGAAGCTCAAAGAGCTCGGCTTCAAGCCCGCCGAAACGTTCTCGGTCAAGGCGGCCGACGGCGTCACGGAGCTGTTCGGCAACATGTTCAAGCCGTTCGACTTCGACAGCACGAAGAAGTATCCGGTCATCACGTACGTATATCCGGGCCCGCAGACCGAGGGTATGACGACGGGCTTCAGCGTGCGCGGCCCGCTCATGCAACTCGCGCAGCTCGGCTTCATCGTGGTCGAAGTCGGCCATCGCGGTGGCAGCCCGCTTCGCTCGCTCGCGTACCACCGCTACGGCTACGGCAACATGCGCGACTACGCGCTGGCCGATAAGAAGTACGCACTCGAGCAACTCGCGGCCCGTCACGCGTTTATCGACCTCGATAAAGTCGGCATCTTCGGTCACTCCGGCGGTGGCTTCATGACCGCGGCCGCCATGCTGTTGCCCCCGTACAACGACTTTTTCAAGGTGGGCTGGTCGGAATCCGGCAATCACGACAACAACATCTACAACCAGAACTGGAGCGAGTGGAATCACGGCGTGAAGGTCATCGCCAAGGCGGACAGCGCCAGCGGAGCCGTGCGTGCGGGAGGTACCGCGGCCGCGCGTCGCGGTGGACCGGCTGCGAACGCTGCGGCGCGTGAAGTGGTGCAGGATTCCACGAACGCCGACAAGATCAAGTTCGACATCCGCGTGCCCACCAACGACGAACTCGCCGGAAATCTCAAGGGCAACCTCGCCCTCGCCACCGGTGACCTAGACAACAACGTGCACCCCGGCGGCACCATCCGACTCGTCAACGCTCTGATCAAGGCCAACAAGCGCTTTGACTTGTTCATCTATCCCGGTGAGCCGCATGGGTACCGCGGCACCAGCGCGTACAACCAGCGCATGCTGATGGAGTACTTCGGCGAACATCTGCTGGGTGACTACTACCGCGGCAACGGCGAGATCAAGTAACGCCGGCGGTAGCACGCACGAGGGGCCGTGTCGCGTGAAGGATGCGCGCGACACGGCCCCTCGTGTTTCGGGATATGGCACAATCCGCCGGCGCACCGGTGATCCCGCAAAAGCCGTGGATGTGCCATCTTTCCCCGATGCAGCCAGACGTCAGAATTTCCGCGATCGCGCACGTCATCCAGCTCGCGATCGCGCCGGTCTTCATGCTCACCGGCATCGCCTCGCTGCTCGGCGTGCTCACCAATCGCCACGCCCGCATTATCGACCGGGCTCGAGTGCTCGAAGACCGCCTCATCGACGTAACAGGCGAACACAAGCACGTCATGGGCTCCGACTTGCTCATGCTCTCGCGTCGCGCCCGGCATACCAATCGGGCGATCAGCCTCTGCACCGTTGCCGCGCTGCTCGTCTGCCTGATGATCGCCATTCTGTTCATCAGCGGCTTCTTCTCGTACGACATTTCCCGTATCGTCGCCACCTGCTTCGTCCTCTCGATGGCCGCGCTGATCGCGGGACTCCTGAGCTTCCTCCGCGAGGTGCAGTTAGCCACGCGCTCGTTGCGCATCGGACCACACTGAGCGGAACGCACAAAGGGCCACCAGCGCAACGCTGGTGGCCCTTTGGGGCTTCGTGAACCGCCGTGCAGTATCAGCCGCCGACCTTCACGACCTGCTCGGCCGCCGGACCCTTCTGGCCCTGCACGATGTCGAATTCGACGTGCTCGCCCTCGGCCAAGGAGCGAAAGCCGCCGCCCTGAATGGCTGAGTGGTGAACGAAGCAATCCTTTGAGCCGTCATCGGGCGTGATGAATCCAAAGCCCTTGGCATCGTTGAACCACTTCACCTTGCCGGTCGTACGCATGGCAGTACTCCTGTTGCTGTGTGTTCGGAGTCCGGCCCTGCCGTACGCACCGAGCACTCGTGTAATTCGCGGACCGGACCCCCGCGTGGGTCGCTGATGCCGTGCGGCACCAGCTCAGCACCCGAGTCGCGACCGCCGTGCACACAAAAGGGACCCGCATGCCGCCAGGTCCCCGAAGTCGCCTGCTACGCGTTTCCCGCGCTGCGGCGCGGCGATCGTGTCTCGAATGCCCCAAACGGTAGCGTCGAGAATGCGGAGTGTCAACAGGATCTTTTCGCTGCGCCCGGACAGAAAGATCGTCCGGCTGGACGCTCGCGACGCGCTCCCCCACCTTCCAACCATGCCGATGCCGCTTGCTGGATTTCTGCGCGCGACCTGCGCGCTGCTGCTCACCGCCCTCATCCTCGCCGGCCCAGCCGTCGGGTCCGCCCAAGGCTCCGTGCAAGGCACCGCCGCGCCGCGCCTGATGCGCGCGGGCGATGTGGACACCGTGCCGCTTCGCGATGTCGGCACCCGCATCGCGTACGGGAGCGACTCGCTGCAATTCGGCGAGCTGCGTGTGCCGCCTGGCGCGACGAATAGCAATCGCGCACCCATCGCCATCGTCATCCATGGCGGATGTTGGTATTCGCCCTATGCCTCGGTGCGAAACAGCGCGCCGTTAGCTGATGCCCTGGCTCAATCGGGAGTTGCCACCTGGAACGTCGAGTACCGCCGCTACAACAACCCCGGCGGTGGCTGGACCGGCACCTTCCGGGATGTCGCCGACGGAGCCGACTACGTTCGCACGCTGGCCAAGCTCTACC
>JBBQAK010000305.1:0-4893 GCA_038316215.1 Gemmatimonadales bacterium
GGCGTGCTGCGCCGCTACTGAGCCGTGCGACCCGACTCGCGTTGGGTCGCGTGTGAGGCGACGCGCAGTCGCTGCAGCGCGGCGAGGCCGACCCCATCGGCCATCGCCCGCCGCGTCGTGTCAACCGCATCAGCATAAGTGCCGTCGTCGCGGCTCACGTAAAGAGCCGCGGCCGCATTCAGCAGGACGGCCGACTGTGCTCCAACCGAGCCGCCGCCGCGCAACACGTCCTCGATCAGCGCCGCATTTTGCGCTGGATCGCCGCCAACCAGCTCGTCGAGTGAAATCCCAGAAATGCCGTGCTCGGCGGGCGTGATCGTCCACGACGCCGTCCGCCCATCGCGCACCTCGATCACGTGCGTTGGGCCGAGTGGGGATATTTCGTCGAGTCCCGGCTCCCCATGTACTACCATGGCCCGAATTGCTCCCAGTTCCAAGAGCGCCTCGGCGAGCAAGGCAAGGCGTGGGCGTTCGGCCACACCGACGACCTGACGTCCGGCACGTGCCGGGTTGGCGAGTGGCCCCACGATGTTCATCACCGTCGGTACCGCGAGCTCACGGCGTACCGGGCCGACGTGGCGCAGTGCGGGGTGCATGAGCGGAGCAAACATGAACACGATTCCGGCGTCGGCCAGCGTGGCGGCCATGGCCGGCGGCGTTGTATCGATCAGCACCCCCAGCGCCTCCAGCACGTCGGCACTGCCAGACCGTGATGTGAACGATCGGTTGCCGTGCTTCGCGACGCGCACCCCCATGCCGGCCGCGACCAATGCCGCCGCCGTCGAGATATTGAACGTGGTCAACGAGCCGCCGCCGGTTCCACAGGTATCGACCAACTCGTCGGGACGGTCGGCCGACAGCACGATCATGGCTTCGCGCAACGCCTCGACCACGCCCGCGACTTCGGCCGGCGTCTCGCCCTTCACCCGAAGCGCCATGAGGAGCGCCGCCACCTGCACCGGTGTGCCTTCGCCCCGCATGATCACACCGAACGCGCGCCGCACCTGGTCCGCGTCAAGCGACTCGTGAGCGGCCAGCCGCCGTATCGCCTGGCTTAACGACTCAGTGGACATTGATCGCCTCAAGCAGGCGGTCCGGAAGCGCGTTCCGCGACATGATCAGCGAAATCACCAGGCCGAGCAGCCGCACGCGCTCCACGTCCTCGTCGGTATAGATGCCACGCTGCGCCCGGTTCGTGAGATTGAGCACGCCGACCAATTCGTCATGGTAAACGAGCGGGAAACTGATGAAGCTTCCGGTCGTGAAATACTGGTCGCGAAGCAGCGGGTGCTGTGACGCCTCCCGGACATCCTGCACGAGCAAGGGCTCGCGTGCGGCGGCCACTCGCCCAGCGACGCCTTCGCCGATGCGGATGCGCATGCCCTCCACGATGTTCGGCGCGATGCCCCGCGCGGCCGCGAGGTAGAGGTAATCGGGTTCGGGTGCTCGCAGCATGAGAGAACACCGTTGCGCTTGCATGTCATCCCCGACCAATGCCAGCAATCCGTCTACCAGCTTGCGGGCGTCAGCGGTCTCCGCATCAAGCGAAAGCGCGCGATCGAGCAGATACAACGTGCGTGTCCGCTGTCGAAGGGCCTCACTCCGACGGTGCAGCTCGACATGTGCCTGTTCCAACTGCCCAACCGCAGAGGTGAGCTGCTGGTCCGCGAGTTCCGCACGGCGCAGCGATCGACGGGCTTCCTCGCCGGAGCGTGCCGCGTCGGCCTGAATGGCGATCGCCTCGGCAGGATTGAGCGCGCTGATGTTCCGTGGCGTGTTGCGAACCTCACGGAGCTCGGCCTCCAGGGCCGTGAGCTTCCGCACGTATTCCCCGTGCACACGCTGCGTGACGTCCTCGAGCGTCCGTACGGCCTCTTCACGGGCGTCTCGCTCGGCGAGTCGCACATACGCCAGATCGAACAGGGCAACGGCCGGCGCTAACCGCTCGGTTGTGCGGGTGCCGAAGATTTTGCGGGGCTCATATAACGCCAGGACGGCACCCAGCAGACCTTCCACCTTGAGTCCGCGCACGGCCAGGATGCCGCCGTCGAGCGCCGCCGTAAAGCCGCACAGCCGGGCATAGTCGGCCGACCGGTCGCTGACGTCAACAAAGGGGCCACCCGCGAGAATCTTGACACGAGCGGCCTCTGGCAGATGATCGAACGTCGTCTCCATCGATGTGCGGACGACCTGCGCACCGACGGGAGTGAGTCGGTCCCGAAGCATGTCACGACGGGCGTCATACTGCAGGAGCGCGACGGACGCGCCGCGATCCAACTCGGCGAGGCACTCACCGAGAGCGATGAGGGCACCGTCGAGATCAGATGTGGCGGACAGCGCGTACGCCAACGAGGCAAGTGAGCGTGGAGGCATGGCGAGTGGAGGAAACGTCAGCGGACGCGACAGCGCAATAGTCGAGCGCCTTTGAACTCGGGTCAGTTGAAGCGAACGCGTGTGGTGCCTAGCTTCCCCCACGTCATGGACCCGCGACCGATCCTCCTGGTAACGCAGTATGACGGGGGGCGCTTCGCCGGTTGGCAGCGTCAGCCCGTCGTCCGAACCGTGCAAGGCGACATGGAAGTGGCCCTCGCGCGCTTGTGTACGACCGCTGTTCCGGCCATCGGTGCCGGTCGAACCGACGCCGGGGTTCACGCGCACGGCCAGGGAGTCGGCGTCCGGGTGCCCGACCGCTGGAATCCCGCTCGCCTGCGCCGCGCCATGAACGCGATCCTCCCCGACGATATCTGGGTGGCGGAGGCGCATCGGATGGCCCCGGAATTCCATCCACGGCGGAGCGCCATCGCGCGTCGATACAGTTATCTTATTGGGACGGATGAGGCGGCACGCTCCCCGTTCCGTCGGCGATACGAGTGGGCGGTCAGCCACCCGCTCGACCCGGCGGCACTCCAAGGCGAAGCAGACAGTGTGTTGGGTGAACACACGTTCCGTGCGTTTGCCGTCGCTCACACGGCGCCAGTCGATGATCACCACCGCTGCATCATTCAGCATGCCCGGTGGGTCGAGCGCGACGGCGGCTGGGTGTTTGAAGTTACGGCGAACCGTTTTCTCCATCACATGGTCCGTTTTCTAGTCGGAACGATGGTTCAAGTGGCTCAGGGGCGGCGTCCGCGCGGTACGATCGCGCGGCTCCTCGGCGCGTCCGACAACGCCGACACCTCAGCTCCGGCGCCGGCGCATGGCCTTTCACTGCGCGAGGTGACGTATCCGACCGAGCTCTACACCGATGCCTCGTGACACGGCGATCCCGTTGATAGTCCAGCGGTCTACGCTCACCCTGCTCCTCTCGCTGGCCCTTATCGGCTGTGAGGGGGCCAACCCCAGCACGTCGAACGCGCAGGCGCGCACGCTGCCACCCGCCCCCGCCAAGCCGGTCGGGCCCGTCCCCGCGCAATCCATCGATGCCTCGCGCCGGACCGCCATCACGACTGCGGTCGAGCGCGTGGCTCCGGCGGTTGTCACCGTGCAAACGGAAACGGTGCAGAAGGTCCCGGTTGATTTCTTCGAGTACTTCATGGGCGGGCGCACGGGTGAACGACGCAACGCGGGCATCGGCTCCGGATTCGTGGTGCGCAGCGACGGCATTATCGTCACCAACGCGCATGTCATTTCGGGCGCCACAAAAGTGTCGATCGGTATGCGCGACGGCACCTCGTACGATGCGACGGTGGTCGGTATCGACGAAACGAACGACCTCGCCGTGGTGCGCATCAAGGCGAAGGACTTGCCGATTGCTCCCTTGGGGAGTTCGTCGACGTTGATCGTCGGTGAGTGGTCGATCGCGATCGGTAACCCGTTCGGATTCGTCCTCGGCAACAGTGAGCCGAGCGTCTCGGTCGGGGTCATCAGTGCCGTCGGCCGCAACCTCGCCGGTCGTGGCGACGGTGGCGGCGTGTACGTCGACATGATTCAGACCGACGCGGCCATTAACCCTGGAAATTCCGGCGGTCCACTGGTGAACGCGTCGGGGGAAGTGGTCGGCGTGAACAGCTCGATTTACTCGCCGAGTGGTGGATCCGTCGGACTCGGCTTCGCGATCCCAATCGATCGCACCAAGCGTATCGTGGAAGACCTGCTCGATCATGGCTTCGTGCGTCAGCCGTGGGTCGGTATTCGCTTGCAGACGCCCGACGTGCAGAGTGCGCGCGAAGCGGCAGCGGTCGGTGCGATTGTCGCACGGGTGGTGCCCGGCTCGCCGGCGGATCGTGCTGGTGTGCGCGCCGGTGATCAGGTGATCGGCGCCGGCACGCGCCCCGTGAAGAATCCGTTCGACTGGGAAGCACGTCTGCTCGACCTGCGCGTTGGCGAGCTGCTGCTGGTGACGGTGCGCCGCGGCGGAAGTGAGCTGCGCTTTTCCCTCCAGGTGGCCGACGCACCGGAGGTAAGCGCGCCGAAGGTCACGGTGCTACGCGAGCTGCAGCTGGTCTCGCTGACCGATGTGATCCGTCAGGAAAGGGGCGTGGCCTCGAACGCTGGCGCGCTGGTCTACCGCGTCTCCGACCGGATTCGCGACGAGATCGGACTGCAGGACGGTGATGTGATCGTACAAGTCGGACAGTCGCGAGTGAATTCGGCCGAGGCGGCGTCAGCTGCCATCGACCGGTACGGCGCTCGCGGTCCCGTGTACGTGGTATTTGAGCGCAATCGACAGTATCTCCAGACGTCGTTCTCTCTCCGCTGATTACGTGACCGCACCCGACCGCACTTCGTACGCTTCCCCGCTCGCCGACCGCTATGCGTCGCGCGCCATGCTCACGCTGTGGGGCCCGCAGATGCGGTACGGCCTCTGGCGTCGGCTCTGGCTCGCGCTGGCCGAAGCGCAGCAGAGTCTAGGCATCGCTATTCCCGACGCCGCACTCGAGGAGATGCGTGCGC
>JBBQAK010000411.1:0-3618 GCA_038316215.1 Gemmatimonadales bacterium
ACTGAGCCATTCGCTCGGCCTGGACCACGTCGTGAGGTTTCATGGTACGCAGTCGCGAGCGCGCGCAGAAGCGATTGCCCGCGCCGCCTGGGTGCAGGTGGTGCCGTCCCTGTGGGCGGAACCGTTCGGACTGGTCGCAGCCGAGGCGATGATGCAGGGAACGGCCGTCATTGCGACGAAATCGGGTGGGCTGACTGAGATTGTCCGGCACGAAACGACGGGGCTGTTGGTTCCTCGCGGCGACGTCGGGGCGCTGAGCGACGCGCTCCACCGTGCGCTGTCCGATCGCCTGCTGGCTGCACAGTGGGGGCACGCCGGCCATGACGTGGCCCTGGTCGAGTACGGTCAGGAACAGTTCGTCGATCGCATTCTCGCCATCTACGAGCGCGTGCTCGCACCATCACGTGCGGAGACTCGATGACCGACGCATCGCACACGCCCCTGCTGGTATTCGGCATCGACGCTGGTGATCCGGCGCTGCTGGAATCGTGGATTGCCGACGGCTCGCTGCCGCATCTCGCGGCGCTGGTGCGTGAGGGCTCGCGCACACGCACCGGCGGCGCCGAGCTGTCGATGGAGCACGGCGCGTGGATCACGTTGATGAGTGGCGTGTCGCGCGCGCAGCACGGGTATCACTATTACCGGCAACTCAAGCCGGGGAGCTACCGACTCGCGCTCACGACCGGTCCTGATCCGATGGTACTGCCCTTCTGGTCGGCATGTACCGACCGCCGAGTCGTGGTGGTTGATGTGCCGGACTTCGACCCGATTGAAGGACTTGACGGCGTGCAGGTGGCGGACCTTGCCGTGCACAACCGCGAGCGCGACGGCGCATCGCTGCCGGCACTCGTATTACCCGACGCGCTGCGCACGATCGGTGCGGTGCGCGATATCCCCGAGGCGTTCCGTAGCTCTGAAACGGTTGACCGCCGCATCCTGTCGCGACTGCTCGTGCGGGTGGAGCGCAAGGGGCAGGTGGTACGTCGACTCGTGGCCGACACGGTGCCCGCCGTGAGTGTAATCGTGTTCGGCGAGGGGCACACCGCCGGTCATCAGTTCTGGCGGCACCATCACCGGGCGGATGCCGACCCGGCGCTCCGCGACGGGATTCGTGCCGTGTATCAGGCCATCGATACGGAGCTCGGTGCGCTGCGCGCGCTCTTGCCGGCGTCGCACAACGTGGCGGTCGTGTCGTCGGTCGGATTGCGCTCGCTGTATCCCGGCGGCGGGTTAGGTGACGCGATGCTGCGCGCCCTCGGCTATCAGCACGCACCGCGTGCCGTGGCTGCCGCCGGTATACCAGGTCCGCTCAGCATCGCGCGTAGACTGTTGCCGACCGCGGTGCGTGAATGGCTTTCACGCTTCCTGTCGCGCGAAACGCGCGAGCGATTGCTGGCGGATGGCTTCGCGAACGGCACGGACTGGTCGCGCACGCGCGCGTTTGCCATCCCCAGTGCGTTCCAGAGCTTCGTACGGGTGAATCTGCAGGGTCGCGAACCGCAGGGCATCGTGGCATCAGGTGCCGAGTACGCCGCCGTGCTGGACGAAATCGAAGCCGACGTGCGGGCATTGCGCGACGCCAAGACTGGTCGGACGCTGGCGACGCACGTGACACGCATGACGAGTCCCGATGGCGCTGCGCCGTGGGTGTTGCCCGACATCATCGTGGACTGGGACTTCAGCGATCGGTTCATCACGACGATCGATCATCCGCGGGCCCGCATCACGTTGACTGAGCCGGAGTTCTTTCGCGACAGCGAGCATACGGCGGAAGGCTTCCTGGCGGTTGCCGGGCCTGACGCACCGATGCTCGCGGCGGGGGCGTCGTTCGAGGCGCGCGAGGTCGCGCCGCTGTTACGGCGCATGGCCACCGGCCAGTGAGGCTCGGCGTGAGTGAGGTCGTCCCGCACCGTCCGTGGCTCGGGTCGGCGCGCATCTTTGCGGCAGAGTTGCTGATCCTGCCGACGGGGCTGGTCACCGCGGGATTTCTTACGCGACAATTGGGCCCCGACGCCTACGGCCTGCTCACCCTTGCCGTCACGACGGTCGGGTGGCTGCAGTGGACAGCAGTCTCGATGATGTCGCGCGCTTCCAATCGGACGATAGCGGCTGCAGGAGACTGGCGACCAGTTGCGGCCGAAGTCGTACAACTGCATGTGCTCGTGGGCAGCGTACTGGGCCTGATGGTCCTGCTTCTCGCGCCGTGGATGACGGTGCTTCTCGAGCAACCCACGTTGACCACGCCACTTCGGCTGATGGCCATCGATCTGCCGTTGCTGGTCGTGGCGCAGGGATATCGCGGGGTACTCTTCGCGAACGGAGAGCATCAATGGCTGTCGATGGTGTCCGCCGTCCGATGGATCGTGCGCATGCTGTCGATCATCGGCCTTGTGAGTTTAGGGTGGTCGATTGACGGCGCGATCGGCGGCATTGTGCTGTCGAGCGTCGCCTCACTGGTGCTCTCTCGTTGGCGCGTGGGGGCGTTGCCTCGCGCGTCCCACGAAGAGCGACGCCGCGTACGCGCCGGTCTGCTGAGCCTGGCCGTTCCGATCGCGGTGGCGGCGATCGGTTCACGCCTCTTCGAGCGCACCGACCTGTTCTTGCTGGCCGCCTTTGGCGGATCGGCGGCGAGTCTGGGGCACTACGGCGCCGCGCAGAACCTCACAGTCATGTTCTCGTTGCTGGCGGGCACCGTGTCACCTATTGTGTTGGCGACGCTGACCAGGATGCGCCGCACGGGCGATCATCACGAGGCGCGCTTGCTCCAACAGGATGTCATGCGACTGCCGTACCTCTTGCTCCCGTTCTCGGCACTCGCTGCCGGCGCCGCGACGGAAATTATGGGCATGGTGTACGGCGCGAGCTTTCTCGACGCCGCGCCGTTGTTCGCCCTCCTGATCCTCGGCTCCACGGCCTTGGTCGCGGTGTCGGTGTCCACCGTGCTGCTGGTCGCGATCGACCGGGCGTGGCTGGTGGTGGGCCTGACGGGGCCAATGTTGGTGGCCCTGATCGTCGCGACGCTCGTGCTGATGCCGCGGTACGGCCCGGTAGGGCCGGCGCTAGCCTCACTGCTGGTGTCGGCGGGGGCGGCGTTGGTCGGGCAACTCCTCGTCGCACGGGTGGAGTCGGTGCGTGTGCCGCTGCGTTCGATGGCGGTGAGTGCTGCGCTGTCCATACTGGCGTTCGGTGCCGCACGCGCGTGGTCGACCAGATCGTCGATGGGCACCCTGGTTGAACTCTCCACGATCTCGGTCGCGCTCGTGTCGGCGCTGGTGCTGCTTCGCGAGATTCCCTCGCATCTCCGTTCGTTCGTGTCGGGCGTTGTTCAGCCGGGGGCATAGGCTCCGGCCGCGTCATGCCAACGCCTCGCTTTTCCGTCATTGTGCCTACGCGCGCACGACTCCCGCAGCTGCGCCGATGCCTCGCGGCACTCGCGGCGCAGACGGTTGCACGTGATGACTTCGACGTGGTGATCGTCAACGATGGCTCGCCGCCGCTGCCCGAGGAGGAGCTCGACGAGTATCGCGAGCGGCTCGCGATCCGGTCGATTCATCAGGAGTGGGGCGGTCCGGCATCGGCGCGCAACACCGGCATTCGTGAAGCGACGGGCGAGTATCT
>JBBQAK010000358.1:0-4274 GCA_038316215.1 Gemmatimonadales bacterium
CGCCGATGGATCGTATCGCAGCGAGCTGCGTGGGAATTCCTCGTGCACCAGCACAGATCGCACGCCACAGCCCGTGCGGGTGATCACGTATACCCTCCCGGGCGGCGCTACGCCCTCGCAGCGCTACCGGTTGATCACCACGCTGCTGGCGCCGGATCGCGCGCCGGCGACCGAGCTCGCCACGCTCTACCACGAACGTTGGGAAATCGAATCGGCCTTCGACGAGCTCAAAACGCATCTCCGCGGCGCTCGGCGCGTGCTCCGCAGCAAGACGCCGGACTTAGTCACCCAAGAGGCGTGGGGCTTCTTGCTCGCGCACTTCGCGCTGCGTGCGTTGATGCACGAGGCGGCCCTCGGCGCGCTGCCGCGCACGCGCGATCCCGATACGCTCTCGTTCACGCACACACTCCGCGTCGCCCGCCGTACGCTACCCCACGTGGCGGCCTTTCCCCCCTCGGGCCGTCGCAGCGCGGCGACACGCGCGTGAGTGCATACTCGCGGAGCTGCGCGCAGTCGCCGTCAGCTCAAGCCGCGGACGCCGCGTCCCCCGTGGGGTGAAGCGCAAGATGAGCAACTATGACCTCCGACCGCGCCGCCGACTGGCGGTGTGCCGACGGGACCTGACCGTGCACGTCATTACGCGACATCAACCAGCGAAACCGTGGCGCCGCTGGAATTCACCTTAACTGAACAGTATTGGGGCTAAAGGCGCGTAGCAGCACGGCCCGCATGGAGCGGTCGTTCCGGCGTTATTTTACCGCCATGAGCGATTTGCTAGCCGACCTCCGGGCCCAGTTGGGCGACCGCTATCGTATCGAGCGGGAGCTCGGTGGCGGTGGCATGAGTCGCGTGTTCGTGGCCGAAGAGATCGCGCTCGGTCGGCGCGTGGTGCTGAAGGTGTTGCCGCCGGACATGGCGGCCACCGTCAACACCGACCGCTTCCGTCGTGAAGTGCAGTTCGTCGCGCGACTACAGCATCCCCACATCGTGCCGGTGCTCGCCACCGGTGAGGATGCGGGCACGCTGTGGTATTCGATGCCCTACGTGGACGGTGACACGCTTCGCGGCCGGATGAGCGCGGGGAGCATGTCCGTGCGCGAAGTGCTCACCGTGTGGCGTGACATGCTCGACGCGCTGTCGTACGCCCACAAGGCCGGCGTGGTGCACCGCGACATCAAGCCCGACAACGTCCTACTGAGCGGTCGCCACGCTGTGGTGACCGACTTTGGTATCGCCAAGGCCGTCGCATCGGCTACGTCTACCGACGGCGGCTCAGCTGCACTGACCGGCATCGGCTTCGTGGTGGGTACGCCGGCCTACATGGCGCCGGAGCAAGCAGCGGGCATGACAGAGATCGACCCGCGGGCTGACGTGTACTCCACCGCGCTCGTGGCGTACGAGATGTTTACCGGAAACGCACCGTTCGGCGGCATGACGCCCGCACGCGCGCTGGCGGCGCAGGTGCAAACTATGCCGACTGCGCCGCGAACCTTGCGGACAGACCTGCCATCGGCCATCGATGCGCTGCTCATGCGCTGTCTGGCCAAGGACTTGGCCGATCGTCCGCCAACGGCGGATGCAGTCTTGGAAGCACTCGATGCCATCGACAGTGCCGGCCTGGTCGCAACCCCCGCATTGCAAGCCACCGGCGCGAACGCGAACGCGAACGCGAACGCCAATGCGAATGCGAATGCGAATGCCGTCACGCGGCCGGTGTCGCGTGGTCGTGGCGTGGCGTTTCTCGGGATGGCCATCGCGGCGGCGGCGCTTGCCACGATGATGCTCCTGAAAGGCCGCCGCTCCGACACCGGCGCTGTCACGGTGGAACGTGATCTGCTGGTCGTCGCGTCGTTTGCGCATGAAGCAAAAGACTCGTCGTACTCACGTGCGGTCACCGAAGCGCTCCGCATCGACCTGCAGCAATCGCCGAAAGTGCGGGTAGCCGAGCCGCAGTTGGTGGCCAGCACGCTGCAAACCATGCGCGTGGCACCTGATGCTGAACTCACCGACAGTTTAGCGCGCGACCTGGGACGACGCACCGGGGCGAAAGCGTTTGTGACGGGTTCGCTGCGACCGCTCGGCACCGGCTACGCGCTCACGGCACGACTCGTAAGTGTGGCGGATGGCAGCGAAGTGGCCGCGTTGCGTGAAACGGCGAAGTCGTCGTCCGAGTTGCTGGACGCGATCGATCGCTTGTCGAAGGCGTTGCGTGAGCAAGCGGGCGAGTCGGTGTCGTCACTGCGAGCAAGCCCCGCGCTGCCATCGGTGACCACGTCATCGATCGACGCCCTTGTGGCGTACGCATCGGCCGTCGAGTTGATGCGTACCGGCGAACAGTTTACCGCGTCGCAAGGCTTCGAGCGGGCACTCGCGATCGACAGCACGTTTGCGAGTGCGTGGAGCGGACTATCCACGACGCTCAGCAACATGGGTATCCGGCCGACCGAGCGCGATCGCGCCGTGCAACGAGCGTACGATCTGCGCAGTAAGCTGCCCCAAGTTGAGCGATTGCGGATCGAGTCGCGCTACCACTCGTCGCGGGGCGAAACAACGGAAGAGATGGCGGCCTACCGAGCACTGCTCGCGATCGAGCCCACCAACTATGCAGCGCTCAACAATCTCGGCCGGCTGATGGTGGGCACGGGTCGTTACGCGGAGGCCGTGCCACTGCTCCAAGCTGCACTCGTGAGCCGACCGGGATCAGTGGCGCCATGGGAGATGCTACATCAGGCGGCACTGGCCCAAGAGGATACCGCGTTGGTCGATTCTCTGCGACGCACCGTGGGAAGCATTTCGTCAGCCCGCGCGCCGCTGGTCCTGTCGCTCGACAAGGCCGTGTCACAGGGCGACTATTCGTCGATGGCGGCACGACTCGACAGCATCGTGGCCTCGAAGCCGGCGATTGACGTTGAAGGGCCCATCGTATCGCGGCGATTCCGGTTGCAATTGATGCGCGCGCAACTCGGCCTTGCTGAGCGTGACGTCGAAACGCTGCTCCGCCCGCTGGCGCTGAAGGTCGCTCCCGCCTCGCTGTTCGAGGCGGAAGCCACCATCGCCGAAGCGCGCATCGTCGCCCTCGACGACAGTAGTGGCGCTCGCGCGCGATTGGCCAAACTCGAGGCGACGATCGTCAAATCGGGTGCGCCGCCGCAGGATCAGAAGACGCTATATCGCGCGTTCGTGTATGCGCGCGCGGGTAACGTCGCGCAGGCGCGAAAGCTGTTGGCCGCGACCGAACCGCTGTTGCCGCGCGATACGACCTGGCGGAACTGGATCGGCGGCGAGATCGCGCTGGCGGAGGGACGTCCGGCCGACGCGGTCCGTTCCTTCCGTCGCGTGCTCGGGGCCGAATTGTTCTGCTCGATCTGCGGCGCGGGCGCGCTCGCCCGCGCCTATGACGCGATGGGTCAGCGCGATTCGGTCGTGCAGATCTACGAGACGATGTTGGCCAACCGCGATCCGGAATCCCGCATAGGAGAGGACGTGTTCGAGCGCGCCCGCGCGCTCAAACGCCTGGGAGAGCTGTACGAGGAGCGCGGCAATGTGCCGCAGGCGATCCGCCGCTATCGCGAATTCGTGGAACTGTGGAAAGACGCGGACCCCGAGTTGCAGCCGGTGGTACAGGATGTAAGGGAGCGGGTCACCCGACTGGAGCAGAAGCGGGGCTAGTTCGGCCCCCGCGTTTCAGTGCGCAACTGGGCATGTGCAAGTTTCTGCCGCGCTGACGTCCAACTCGTGAACCCCTAGCTCCCGAGGCGATGGACGACATCGACCGACTGTTCCGCGAGTACCACCAACCCGTCGTGCGCTATCTGGCGCGGCGCCTTGGCGACCGTGATCTCGCGGAAGAACTCGCGCAGGAGACCTTTCTCCGCGCCACGCGGCATCTGCCGCTCACGAATGAACGCTCGTGGCTCTTTTCCGTGGCCACGAATCTGATCCGCGACGAAGGCCGCCGTGAAACGCGCCGCCGGCGCCATCTCGAAGCGCTGCGCAACGACGAGTCGCAGACGCGCATGATCGAACACGAGTCCGTCACGCAAGAACAGCGGCAGGATCAGCTGCGCGAACAGGCCTTCGCGCGATCGGCGATCGATGCACTGGGCGAGAAGGATCGCTCCGCGCTGCTACTGCGCGAGGAAGGACTCGACTATCACGAAATTGCCGCCACGCTTGGCCTGTCGGTGGGATCCGTGGGCACAACGCTCTCACGCGCCCGACGCCGCCTGGTGGACATCTACGAGTCGCTCGTTCGCGAGCGCGACGCACAGGGA
>JBBQAK010000434.1:0-3238 GCA_038316215.1 Gemmatimonadales bacterium
CGCCCTGCAGCTGCGCTGCCCGCACTGCGGGGGTCGCAAGATCTTCGCGTCGTTCTTCGAGCTCGAGGAGCAGTGCCCGACCTGCGGCATCCGTCTCGAGCGCGGAGAGAAGGACTACTTCGTAGGCGCGTACCTGTTCAACCTCATCGCGGTTGAACTCATTCTGTTTTTCTGTGTCTGCGGCTTCGTATACCTCACGTGGCCTGATCCGCCGTGGGATCTCATCACGTACGTCACCGCATTTCTGATGCTGTCCGGGTGCGTGTTGTGCTATCCGTTTGCAAAGACCACGTGGCTCGCCGTCGATCTCGCTATCCGGCCGCTGTCGCCGGAGGAATTGCACTGGCATCGCGAGGGTGGCGATGTCGGCGACCGGGAACTCCCGCACGTCTGACCGGCACATCGACTCGGGAAAACAAGTACGCGGCGCTTACTGATTGCAGTAAGCGCCGCGTTCTCGTCCCCCCGCCGCCACCGTGGTCGTTACTTCTCGACGATGATCAGGTAGCGCGACGACGCCCAGAACTTCACCGGGTCGGTAATGCGGATGCTCTCACCGCGGAACGATCCGTCCTTCTCCTTCTTCGCCGCTTCGATCAGGCTGACATCGTGACGCGACGCGATGCGATACGGACGATCACTGCGCGGCAGCGGGATCGTGAGCACCTCACGGCGATCGGCCCGTGTGAAGCGCGACTCGTCGAGCGACCGCGCTGGCACCAGCGTCTTGCCGAGCTTCACGATCAGCAGGCCACGCGAACCACCTTCCTCGGTCACCACCTTATCGGCAATCAGCTGACGCCGTGACCCGACGACGTAGAACACCTTGTTCTCGCGTACGTCCATCGCCTTCACCGTGTCGGTGAGGACGGCCTTGTCGACCGTGAGTTGCTCGTTCTGTGTGCGCAGGGCGCGGACCTCTTCCTGAAACGCGACGATCTCCTTGTCACGCGAGGCGAGACGCGCGCTGAGATCCGCCAGCAGCGTCGCGGCCGCGCTCGAATCGGCGCGCATCGACTTCAGGGAGTCGAGCAGGGCGGCGACCTGACGTTGCCGTGCTGCCAACCGCTGCCGCATCTGGGCGAGGCGATCTAGAATGTCCTTCTGCGCCGCTGCCGCTTGCGTCTTACCCGACTCGTCGCTCTTCGTGACGCCCACCTTGCTGGACAAGCCGCGCACTTTGCGGAGCTCGGCATCGACTTCGTCGGCAAACTTCGACGCTTCGACGACCTGCGCCAGCGCCCGGTCCTTATCGGCGCTCGCGCCCTGCATCAACCCCTGCAGTGAGTCGCGTTCGGCGCTCGTGCTGGCCAAGGCGGCCGACAGCGAGTCGGATCGGGCGCGCGCCGCCGTGTCGGTACAGGCGCTCAACGCGAAGG
Source organism: Gemmatimonadales bacterium (assembly GCA_038316215.1). Taxonomy (GTDB): domain Bacteria; phylum Gemmatimonadota; class Gemmatimonadetes; order Gemmatimonadales; family Gemmatimonadaceae; genus Gemmatimonas. The sequence continues at coordinate 1,380 of JBBQAK010000434.1, forward strand.
CGAGCACAACAGCAAGCGCGGACGTCCCACGCGTACAGAATGAGAAAGAGCTCATGGAATTAGTGGCGAGAGTGAAGATAAGCTGAAGAACGTACCGGCCCCGAGCGTCACAGGAAAGTGTCGTATGTCACGCATTCGATGAAATCGACGGTGAAAAGGCTCGCCACGGCTACGGCGTCCAGCCGCGCATCGCGTACAGCAGCGTGGCGGCGGATTCATACACTACATCGGCAAACGCCAGGCGTCGATTCTCGGGGCGATCGAGTCGGGAGAGCGCGTACTCGCGAGAGGCGGCCGGGACGCAGCGCACCGGCAGCCCCGCATGCGCGATCGCGCCGCAGGCACGTCGCGAGTGCAGGGGCGACGTGACCACGACGGCCTGCCGCCAACCATGCGTGCGCGCCATCGCGGCAAAGGCGAGTGCCTCGTCGCGGGTGCTGTGCACGTTCCGGACGAAGCGCAGCTCCAGCTCGGGGGCCATCAACTGCGCCAATTCACGCTGGTCTCGTTCGGAGCTTTCGACCGATGGATCGGCATCGTCGCCCACCACCGAGAGTGCGACCACCGGAATGCCCAGCCGGCGCGCCTGTTGAAAGCCGCTGATCACGCGTTCGAGCGCCGGGCCGGTCACTCGTCCTTCGGAGGTCACGCTACCCGACAGAATGATCACCGCGTCGGGAACGCCCGGGGCCGCCGCCATATCTCGACGCACGAACGGGGCGACCATCGGCGTCACGAGCGGCGTGTAGGACACCAGCAGGAGCACCGTGCTCAGGAGACCCGAGATCAGCCACAGCCACGCGCCGCGAGATGACGTGGCCAGGAGTGCCCCAGCCAGCATCAGCACGAGACGCGCCGTAGCCGACGACACGCCCACTGCCGTCCACACGCCGAGCGCTGCCGCGAGTTGCATGATCGCGAGCCCGAGGACGGCGCCTGCGCTACGCACTAACCACGCAGGGGCGCGACCGCCGACCTCGGCGCCGCGCCCCCGAAACACCAGATCACTCACGCGAGACTGCCGGTCTGCTCATGGCTGATCCTGCGTCGCGCGCGGGCCCGCTGGCGGCACCTGATACTTGTCGAACCAGCTGCGGAGATACAGCTGCGTGCGCACGAAGTTGGACGGCGTCGAGCTGGTGCCGTGCCACTCGTTGTTGAAACGAATCATCGCCGTGGGCACCTTCCGGATCTTCAGGGCCTCGTAGAATTCTTCCGTCTGACTGATCGGTGTCCGCAGATCGTTGACACCCGTCATCAACAACGTCGGTGTCTTCACGTTGCCCACGTACATCAACGGCGAGCGCTTGAGGTGTTCGCTGGGATCATCCCACGGGTACTTGGCAAAGTTGTAGTACCAGCTCGATCCATCGGTGGTGCCCACGAAGCTGAGCCAGTTGATCACCGGGCACATCGACGCCGCCGCGGCGAAGCGGTCGGTATGGCCAACCGCCCACGCCGTGAGAACGCCGCCACCCGAGCAGCCGAACACGTACAGACGATTACTGTCCACGAAACCGCGATTGATCACGGTGTCGACGCCAGCCATCAGATCGTTGTAGTCCTTCCCAGGGTAGGCGTTCTTGATGGCATTGCCGAAGGCCGACCCATACCCCGTGGACCCGCGCGGGTTGGTGTACAGCATGACGAATCCGTTCGCCGCGTGATCCTGCCGCGAGAAGTTGAAGCCTACGTTGTACATCGCGTGCGGTCCGCCGTGAATCTCAAGCATCAGCGGGTACTTCTTCGTCGCATCGAAGTCGGCCGGCTTCACGATCCAGCCTTGAATGCGCTGACCGTCGACTGACGTGTACCACACTTCTTCGGTCGAGGCGAGCTTCTTGCCAGCCAGCACATCG
>JBBQAK010000105.1:0-10052 GCA_038316215.1 Gemmatimonadales bacterium
AGCGTGCGCGCGGTGTCGGTGAGCCCCAGTGCTGCCGCGAGAAAAATGTCGGCGTCTGCACCACGCTCCACGAGGTACTGTGACAACGCATAGCGACCGGCGTCGCGCGCGCGGTCGAGCATCCACTGGGCCGGTGTCGAGCGGTGATCCACGTCGCGCGCGTCGATGTCGGCACCGGCATTCAACAGAAGGTCGATCACGCGACGCGACCGCGCAAAGTGCAGTGGCGTTTGTCCGTCACCGCCGCGTTCGTGCACACGCGACGCGTCGGTCGCGAGCATCGAGGCCAGCAGGTCGGCGTCGTCGAGATTGGCAGCGGCGCATGCATCGGGAATGGCACCGCCAGCCAGAAGTCGCGCGGCCGACTCACCGGTGGCCATATGGAGTGCGTGCAACGGACCGGCCCACCACTCACTCCGACGGTTCGGGTCGGCACCGAACTCGAGTAACACGTCGACCATCACAACGTCGCTGGCGAAGGCAACGATCGCCGGCGAATTGAACGCGAAGACCGGGGCGTCGATCGCGGCGCGGAACTCCGCGTGCTGCGAGAGCAGTCGGCGCACCGTCGCGGCGTCGTGTTGCTGCATCGCGCGATGCAGCTGCTGAATCGGCGTGGGCGCGGGCGCGCCGGCGGGCGGATCGGGTGTCGTCATCAAACGCGTTGCCGAAGGGGGACACGCCGCGCGTGACCGCGCGGTGCTGGAACATCGGGGCCGAGCGTCGCGTCGGCAAGCGAGCGGATTTGCCGGGAGCGGCGTACGTTACCGATGCATCGACAGGCTGCGACGCCGGACAGCGCGTCGCGCGAGTACCCCACCGGTGACGCAGGGCGCGGGAGGCACATGGCGCGGTTGATCTACGGCATGATCCAGACGCTCGATGGGTACGTGGCCCGATCAACTGGCGTTGTTCGCCGAGGGGGCGCGTCAGTGGCACGCAGCCGACAAGATCGTATACTCGCGAACGCTGACGGAGCCACGCAGTGCGCGGACCCGCGTTGTGCACGAGTGCGATGCCGCGGCGGTACAGCAGCTCAAGGCCGAGAGTGCGCGGAATATCACGATCAATGGGCCGGACCTTGCGGCCAAAGCGCTGCGAACGGGACTGGTCGACGCGCTACAGCGCATCGTGTTCCCAGTGGTGCTTGGCGGCGGCAAGCCGTTCCTGCGGCAGGGTGTACGGATGGATCTGGACCTGCTGGACGAGCGTCGGTTCGGCAACGGCGCCGTGGTGCCGCGCTATAGCGTGCGCCGCGCGGAATAGCGCCAACACGTGACCGCAGAATGTGTGCGGTCGTCACCGTTACCACCCACCCCGGAGTGTCCATGAAGCGAGTCACGGGTATTGGCGGCATCTTTTTCAAGGCCAACGATGCCGCCGCACTTCAGGCATGGTACAAGCGCCACCTCGGCATCGACGTGCAATCATGGGGTGGTGCGGCGTTCACCTGGACCGACGAGGACGGCAAACCTGTTGGAGGAACGACCATCTGGTCGATCGGTGCAACGACCGGTGATCAGTTCGCGCCCAGTACGTCCACGTTCATGATCAACTACCGCGTGGACGATCTCTACGCGGTGGTGCGCGTACTACGCGAAGAAGGCTGCAACGTGCTCGAGAGAATCGATGATTCCGAGTATGGAAAGTTCGCCTGGGTCATCGACCCCGAGGGAAACAAAGTCGAACTCTGGCAGCCCCCGGCCGGGCAATGACTCGTGTCGCGTGACGTACGGCTCACGCCAGAGATGTCTGCAGTCGAGGTACCGAATCACCGCAACCGCAACACCATCAGCAACGGCTGGAAGACGGCGTCCACGGATGAACGGAAACCACACGGGATAAACTGAAAAGCGCAGCGCTGGTCATCGTATCAGTGCCCGTTCCACGCGATCTGTGGTCTCCCTGTTCCAGCCGTTGCCGTTGCCGTTGTGCACGGCGGCGCGAGGCTCAGAACGTCACGCGCACCGAGGTCACGGGACCGAGTGAAACGAACACGCGTCCGTCGAGCGCACGGGCGGAGCTTTGCATGATGCCGCGCAGTGGCCCGGCGTCGCGGGCGGGTTTGAGGATGCCGTCGGCCGCGAGCAAGCCGAGGACCCCACCAGCGCTCGCGAAGGCGAGGCCGACCTGAGAGTTGGTCTCGGCCATCGCCGCGAGTCCGCCGCCCATCAATGCACCCGCGAGGGCGCCGAGTTGTACGAGCGTGCCGTCGGCACTCGTACGATCGGCTTTGCGCACGAGTCCGCGGTCGGCGAGAAAGGCACCAGCGAGTACACCAGCAGCGGCCACACCGTACTTGGGCGCGTCGTCTGCATCTTCACTGATCAGTGATGAGGCGGTCGCGCCGCCGAGCAAGGCACCGGCGAACGCCACGCTCACGTCACCGGCCGTCACATTGTAGGCGGCGCGTCGCGCATAGCGCGGGCCGAGTGCGTAGCCGATCACGTTCGCACCGATCGCCGCACCAACAGCGGCCTTACCCGGCCCGCGCAGGCTGTTGTCGGTGGTCGTATAACTGCCGACCTGCGGATTATTGGGATCGAAGTACCTCACCGTCTTCCGCCCACTGAAGGCACCGCTGCTCCCGCCGATGCCGATGGCGGTGAGGGCGCCGAGGTCGGCAAAGAATCCAGCACTCGCCGCTTCACCGTCGCTCAGGCCGCGAGCCTGCTGGAAGCCGACAATGGTGCCGCCGATCGCGCCCGCAAGAATGGGCGCCCCCCACGCGGGTCCGCCGTCGGCATTGGCAATCGCCGCGATGCCGACGCCCGTGAGCGCGCCCCGCGTACCGCCGTGTGCCGCGCGTGCGGCCTGAGCGCGCGTGACCACGCGGCCCTTGACCGTGTTGGCGGCCACGAAGAACGACGTGCCGGCCGCAAGGAAGTATCCACCAGCAGCGGCAGCGCCGTTGCTCCGGCTGAGAATCGCGGCCGTGGCTGGACCGTAGGCGACAAGTCCGAGAAAGGTCTGGTTGCGCACGAACGTGTTGCCGGCTGGTTGCGAGATGACCACGCCAGTGCCTTCACCGATGAGGCGATCGCCGCCGCGTCCCTGTGCTATGAAGCCGGCACTCACGGCGTTTTGGAGACTGGCGACCGCAGCGGCGTCGAGCGCAAAGCGCGCGACCGTACTGTCCACGCGCTGCACAACGAGCACATGTGTGCCGCCATCCGCGCGATAGAGGCGCGCCTCACGGAACGAGCCGACCACCGGCCATGCGGGTGCGACGAGGCGGAGTCGAGACACCAGTGTCGGCGTCATGATGGTGACGCGGCGTGCGCTATCGAGTGGGACGAGCGTCTCGATGCTCGGTACGACCTGTGCGGCAAGCGGGCGGGCGGCGGTGGTCGTCAGGGTCGCGACACCGGTCAGGGCGAGCGCACAGCATACGCGAGCGGACAAAGCAGGGAGCATTGGAATCTCAAGTGTGGGAGGGGATTCAAATCGCTCAGTGAAAACTACGTTTGATACCGCGGCCGGCCTGTGCTCGTTCCAGCATGAGTACGACGGACGGTCGCGATGGCGGGATGCACGTCGGGCGAGTAGCATTCGCAGAAGTGCGGGCACCTACGGCCAGGGAACTCCCGATTCTGCGGGGCGCGATGTCTTATCCAGAACGGGCGGAGGATTCTCCGCCACCAATGCTGGTGGAGTCACTCGAGTCATTGCCCTTCGCCGCCATACTGCTCGGTGTTGGCGGCTATGTAATTGAAGTCAACCGCGCGTTCGTCGCGCTCACGGGCATGACGGTGACACAGCTTCGGGGGCGGTCGTTCGACGTGGCCCTCTGTCCGGACCTCGATCCGCCGACGGCGAAGCGCCTGCAGCATGCGCTCACCTCCCGTCAGATGTTTGCGGAGGAGCTGCTGTGCCACCGGGCGAATGGTGCGCCGTTCTGGAATGACTTGATGCTGCTGCCGGTGCACGGGCCGGCTGGCTCCGGTGCGACCATGGTGGCGCTCGTCCGGGATGTCACGGCCCGTCGAACCGCTGAGCAAACGGTCGGCGTCAGCGCCGCGAAGGATCGTCTGCTACTCGATCTGATTCAGGCAGGCATCGTGGTGCATCTGGCAACCGGCGAAGTCATATACGCCAACGCCAAGGCCACGCAGCTGCTGGGCGTTACGTACGATAGCGCGCTCGGCGCGCTCATCACCGATCCGCGCTGGCAATTCATCCGCGAAGACGGATCGGTGCTGCCGCTCGAGGAGTTTCCGGTCTCGCGGGCCGTCGCCACCCGTGCGCTCGTCCGCAATATCGTCATCGGGCTCACGCGCGACAGCGACCAGCAGCTCGTGTGGTTGATGGGGAACGCCTATCCAGTGCTCGATCACACGGGCGCCGTGTCTGAGGTGGTCGTGAGCTTCACCGATGTGACGCCGATCAAGCAAGCCGAGCGTGCACTTCAGAAGTCGGAAGAGCGATTGCGTCTGGTGTTGCAGGGATCGAACGACGGACCGTGGGATTGGGACGTGTACTCTGGCGAGACCTACTACAGTCCGCGCTACTGGGAGATGCTCGGCTATGACGTCGACGAGATTGCGGCCGATTCTGGGATGTGGGTCCGGCAGTTGCATAGCGACGATCGGGCACGTGTGTCGGCTCAGCTCGACCATGTGATGCGCAGCGGCGCCACCACCTACGAGATCGAATGCCGGATGCGCCACAAGGCCGGGCACTTCCTGCAGATGCTTGCCCGTGGCTTCATTCTTCGAGACGCCGCCGGCGTCGCACAACGTATTTCCGGGACCCTCAGCGATCTGACGGAGCGACACGCGCTCGAAGAGCGGCTGCAGCAGTCGCAGAAAATGGAAGCCATCGGTCAACTCGCCGGCGGCGTTGCACACGACTTCAACAACCTGTTGGCCGTCATTGTCGGCAATCTCGAGATGGTGCTGGGTGATGACGCCGAGCCGGCTGAGCAACGGGAGTTCGTGTCCGAAGCGATCAGCGCGGCACGGCGCGGTGCCGACCTGACGCGCCGCCTGCTGTCGTTCTCGCGTCAGCAGCCCTTGAAGCCCGCGGTCGTCGATGTACATCAGGTGATCACGAACGTGAGTCAGGTCTTGCGGCGTGTGATTGACGAAACGATTCGCGTGGACGTGCAGATCGCACCGAACCTTCCGCACATCAGGATCGACGTTGGACTGTTGGAGAATGCGCTGCTCAATCTCGCCATCAACGCGCGTGATGCGATGCCTCGGGGGGGCACGCTCACGATCGATGTCGCCCGTGTCGAGGCGACTGATGCCTCGCTCCAGGACGACACCATGCTCGATCCTCGAGCGTGTGTTCGGGTCACGGTGGCAGACACTGGCATCGGCATGACCAAAGACGTCTCGGCGCGCGCGCTCGAGCCATTCTTCACCACCAAGCCTTCCGGGCGCGGCACAGGTCTTGGACTGAGCATGGTCTACGGTTTTGTGAAGCAGTCTGGCGGGCAGCTGGTGCTGGACTCGACAACCGGCGTGGGGACCACGGTCACGCTGCTATTCCCCGAGTCCGACGTGCCGTATGTCGCCGATGTCGCAGCGGCAGATCCGGTGGCGCACAGAGCGGCATCGAGCGACACGGTCGTACTGGTGGTGGAGGACGATCCCAGCGTCCGGCGGCTCTGCCTGCGCACCCTCTCGTTGTTGGGCTACACGACCCTCAGCGCGGCAGATGGCGCGGCCGCGTTGCGCGTGATCAACACCGCGGAACGGGTGGATCTCGTGCTCACGGACGTCGTCATGCCGAACGCGATGAGCGGAACGGAGCTGGCGCACGCGATCGCCCAGCGGTCGCCGGCGCTCCAGGTGATCTTCATGTCAGGCTACACGGCGGACTTCCTCGCGCGGGACGTCAACAACGGCCTCTCCTACCAGCTGCTGCAGAAACCCTTCACCGTCGTGGAGCTTGCGCTCGCGGTCCGCAACGCTATCGCTTCTCGCCACGCGTGACGAGCACCGACGCATTTGCCGCACAGTGCGCTGTGCTCGGACTCCGCACGGTGCGCACGGTTGACGAGCTGAACGCCGCGTACCGCCCGCTGATCCTGCAGTGGCATCCCGATCGCCATCATGGGCAAGCCGGTCACGCCATCGCGCTGGAGCGCGCCACAGTGATCAATGAGGCATATGCATTTCTCTCAGCCGCGCTCGAGAAGCAGCGCGCCTCGCCACCGGCCTCGCCACCGGCTGCGCCACGTGGGAAGCGACAGGCGTCACGCGATGGATTTCCCGATGCGTCGGTCCTCGAGATCTTCGTCAAGCCGTCGAACGTCATCTCCGTCGGCTACAACAGCGCGACCGCTGATCTGTTCGTGAAGTACCTCGGCCACCGTGTCTATCGCTACATGGGAGTGCCGGCGACGGCGTTCGCCGCGCTGCTGCGCGCGCCGTCGGCATCAGAGTTCGTGCGTCATCATATTGACCAGCAGTACGCGCACGACGCGATCAAACGCCCGACGTCGTGACCGCATGCCGCGTCGTTGATCTCTTGCGGTGCACCCGAGTTTCCCTGTCGCATCGCTCGTTGGGGACGTGACGGGTCCCAACTCGCCGTCAGTGCACGGTGCGGGCTGTGTTGTCCGACTCACCTATGCAATGATGCCCGATTGACCTTCTATTCATATGTATGCATTGTGGTAACATACATTTTCGTGGTGACTGCTGATGAATACCCGCTTTGCCGTGGCCGTCCACATTCTCACGCTGCTGCACTCGCAGCAGGGCGAGCCGGCTACGTCTGAGTACATCGCGTCGAGTGTGAACACGAACCCGTCACTCATTCGGCGGTTACTCTCGAAGCTGGCGAAAGCCGGGCTGACGAGGTCGCAAATGGGCATGGGGGGTGGGGCGCTGCTGGCGCGATCGGCTGAATCGATCACGCTGGTCGATGTCTATCGCGCCATGGACGACAGCCCTGATCTCCTCCCGCTGCACCCGTCCCCCAATCCGCGATGCCCGGTAGGACGCCGGATTCGCGATGTCTTAGAAACACGGGTCGCTGCCGCCGAGCGTGCCATGACCTCGGAACTCGCCCTCGTCACAATTGCCGATCTTACCGACGATATTAGTACGCTGCTTTGATGGTGATGTGATGATGCGCTTGTCATGATGCGATAGGATATCTCGACCAAAGAAGGCAGTCGATCGAACGTTACGATTCTTCAGACTGTAACCGAGATGAATACACTATTTTGCGTTTTAGGAAAAGGTGAGTGTTTCGATTGGGGTCGGGACGTTCGCGGTGAGCCCCCGCGCGACGCCGAGCACGACGACAGAGGACCGTCTCACTGCCCACCGTGGCAACTCTCACCGCGCATCCCGTGTATTGGGTTGGATACCCGCCATACCTGCGGCGCCGTCATCAAGTCACGTTCCGCCAGCACGCCGCGGCGCCAGCCGCGCCCCGTGTGGCAATCCTCACCGCACCGAGCCATGTCTGTTCGTGAGCAGTTCACCCAGTGGTGCCGCGTTGGGCCCACCGCGACCGTGGTCGGACTCGCGGTGGCGCTCGTCCTTCCGTCCACGCTCAGCGCGTGGGGGGATCACGGTCACCGCCTCATCGGGTTGACGGCCGCGCAGGCGTTGCCGGCGGATATGCCCGGCTTCTTCCGGGATGCGGCGCCGCAGCTCTCGTATCTCAATCCCGAGCCGGATCGCTGGAAGGATCGGGTGGAGCGCCAGCTCGAACCGGCGCTCGAGGGGGGCACGTCGCCTGATCATTACATCGACATGGATCTGGTGTCACCGCTGCAGCTGAGCGGTGCGCTGGCGGCGCGTGATCGCTGGGCGTTCGCCGACTCGGTGCGGGCCGCCGGCGTCTCACCGCAGAGCATGGGGTTGCTGCCGTTTACGATCCTTGAACTCACCGCGAAGTTGCGCGGCGACTTCCGCCTCTGGCGCATCGCCCCTGACAGCACGGTGCGCGCCTGGATCGAGCAGCGCATCATCGACGACGCGGGCATTCTGGGTCACTACGTGGCCGACGGCTCCAACCCGCACCACACCACCAAACACCACAACGGCTGGGTGGGCGAGAATCCCAAGGGCTACCCCACGGACAATCGGTTCCACGGCCGGTTCGAGTCGGCGTTCGTGCAAGCCCATATCAAAGCGGCCGATGTGCGCGACGCGATCGTTCATGCGCCACAGACTTTCCCGGATATTCGCCGCGCGGTAGTGGCCTATCTGACGGCGACCAACGCCGAGGTGGAGACGCTCTATGCCATCGACAAGGCGACGCCGTTCATTCCGGAAACGCGCACGCCGGAGCAGCAGGCGTTTGCGGTCGCGCGACTGGGCGCGGGGGCGGAGATGCTGCGCGATCTGTGGTACACCGCGTGGGTGACGAGCGCGCGCTGAGCGACGCACGCCGCGGCTCGATCACGCCGTCGCCCAAACTGGCGGGCGTCAACACGCACGACCATCGGTGACGGACCGCGCCGCCGCCGTCGAGCTTGCCTGATGCGTCGCCGACCATCCGCCAGCGGCTTCAGTGGGTGTGCATCGACACGGGGTTTCAGCACTTACAATCGCGCAAACGCGTCAACCGACGCGCAAACGCGTCAACCGAACGGGGCCGTCCAACTCCGAGCGTACGACTGACGCGAGCGAGCGCGCCACATGCGCGCTGTGGAACGCTGGCGAAGCGCACCGTCATGGCGTTCATTGCAACAGGCCACCAGCGACACTCACTGGCGCGCGTCCACATACGGAGCACGGTCCATGCGATCAATGGCAACATCGTCTCGGTTGGACGTCCTGCGCGGCGTGCTCGTCGCTCGGATCCACACCGACTGGTCTGGTACGACGGCGTGACCAAGCGAAGCGCAAAAGCGGCGGTCGTGGTTGCTCCGAAGGCAACACGCAGCGGTCGCGTCCGCGCGTCGAACACGTCAGCGCCCACGGAACACATCCTCTCAGCGCCGTACCCGATTGTTGGCGTGGGCGCCTCGGCCGGTGGATTGGAGGCCTTTACGGAGCTGTTGCGAGCGCTCCCCGTTGATACGGGCATGGGGTTCGTGCTCGTGCAGCACCTCGATCCGGTGCACGAGAGTGCGTTGACGCAGCTGCTGGCACGCGCGACTTCGATGCTGGTGCATGAGGTGACGCAGAATATGCGCGTCGAACCCGACACGGTGTATGTGATTCCGCCTAATGTGCAAATGGCGATCGTCGGCGGTGTGCTGAAGTTGACGCCGCGGAGTAAAGTGCCCGGTGCCGCGCGCTCGATCGATGTGTTTTTCGAAGCGCTGGCGCAGGATCAACGCGAACGCGCCATCGGCATCGTGCTATCGGGCACCGCCAGCGACGGCACGCTGGGCTTGGAGGCGATCAAGGCTGAAGGTGGACTCACGTTTGCGCAGGATGAATCGGCGAAGTACGACTCCATGCCGCGAAGTGCGATTGCGGCGGGATGCGTCGACTTTGTGATGTCGCCGCAGCAGATGGCGGCGGAACTGACACGCATTGCGAAACATCCGTTCGTGGTGAACACGGTGGATGAACGTGCCGTCCCTGCGCCTGCAGGTGGCGACTCAGTCGCAGGCGATGAGGCGGGCACTGGTGGGGGCCGCATCACGGCCACCGCGGCGGACATGCCGTCAGAGGCAGAACGCGAGGCCGATCAACAGGAGAGCGCCAACGCGCCGTTGGCGTCGGGCGGTCACGGCACCCCCCGCACCGGATCGCGCCAAGCGAGGCAGGAGGCCGCTGCCGGCGCGGCAGCCGCACCGGGTAGCGTCGAGGATGATTTCCGGAAAGTACTCCTGCTGCTGCGCAACCACTCGGGCGTGGATTTTTCGCTGTACAAGTCGAACACCATCCAACGGCGTGTGGCGCGACGACTCGTGCTCAACAAGCACGAAACACTGGCCGGATACGCTGTATTTCTGAAAGGCAATACGAAGGAGCTGGACGCGCTGTATTCCGATGTGCTCATCAGCGTGACCAGTTTCTTTCGCAATCCGGAGGCCTTCGACGCGCTCAAACGCAAAGTGTTTCCGAAGTTGCTGAGCCAGCGTGTGCGCGACGAGCCGGTGCGGGTGTGGGTGCTGGGAT
>JBBQAK010000163.1:0-8187 GCA_038316215.1 Gemmatimonadales bacterium
CGAGTCGACGCGATCACTGGGTACATAGCGGCCGCGATAGTCACCCTGCTGATCCAGTGATACGAACGGCCATCGCACCACAATGGCCTGCACACGGTGATACGCGACGCGTTCATCAAACGACGAGAACTCGCTCGCTCGCTCATAGGCGGCCATCGTGCGCACGCGAGCCGTATCGAACACGACGCCGAGTGGAGGTGCCGCGCGTAGCGCCGTCCAAAAGCTCTCGGCGATCAACTGCGTACCCACGCGATTCGGGTGCACATGTTCGAGAAACACGTCGCTTCCCGGCGCGCCCGCCGCGGCGCGCGCCGCGAACGCTTCGACGATCGGCACATAGTACACCGTCGATGTGGCGGCCGAGCGAGCGGTGCGCTGCACCACACGCTGCACCACACTATCGAACACAGTCGGTGCGCGGAAACGAATCACATCGCGATCGCGGGCTTGGAAAAACTCAGTGCGCGCGCGCACCGAATCGCCGCGCACGAAGGCGGCACTAGCGTCCGTGAACGTCGCTCGGGCCGGCCCATTGCCGGCCGCAGCAAAGGGCGGTTGATCGCGCACATTGCTGGGCGTCGATGCGACGTACACCGGTACGTTGGCCTCACGTAAACGATCCACGATGCGCGTCAGATTCTCTTCGTACTGACGGCGTCCCGTATCGAACACATTGGAATCGAGCGCGATCTCGCGTCCGTCGGTGATCGACTCCATCAGCCCCGCGGACGCCGCGTCCACCGGGCCGAAGCGCGCGGCGGCGCGCTTCGCCAGACGCTGCGCGACGATCCGGTTCACCATGCGCACCAAGCGGAGGTGCTGCAAACGCACGAAGAACCGCGTCAGCGACGGGCTGGCGGCCAGCCGGATCGACGAGCCCGCTCCCAACGCACCGATGTACTCATTGTGTCCACCGTAGTACAACACGGCATCGGGGTGCTGTGCGATGACCTCGTCGACGACATCGAGCATCGCGTAGCTGTTGGTCGCCGCCATCCCGAGCGTCACCACTTCAACGCTACGGCCGGGCAAGGCATCCGTGAGCGCGGCATGAAGCAGTCGCGCGAACGAACCCGACCGTGGGTACGGGAATCCTTGTGCCGCCGACTCCCCAAGCACCATCACGCGGAATCCGTTGCGTGGCTTCTCGGCGAGGATGAACTCCACGTTCGGTGACGGTGGTGACGTCGCTCCGGGGAACCACCGAGCGGCGACCATCGGGTTGGTCATCAGCCAACGGCCCTGCCCGACCGGCGCCGTCACGAAGAGTGGCAGTGCGCCGTCGCGCCAAAAAAGACGCGCGGCACCCTCGAGCGCGGCGAACAGCACCAGTGGCAACAACAGCGCAATGACGGCGAACCATCGCGACCGGGTGGCCATCGACGAGGTCATCAAAAGATCGAGTAGATAAGCGGCGCGAGCACTGATCCCTGCGCGAGCACGACGAGCGTCCCCAACGCGACGAAGACGAACACGATGGGCAGCATCCAAAGTTTTTTGTGCACGCGCAGATACGCGAACAGTTCACGCAGCAGTGTCATCGCCTAAAACTGCCGCTCCATGGCCGCGCGCGCCAACTCTGGTGCGACGGGAACTCGAGGCACCCAGTACGTCGGCGCGTCGGCCCGTCGCGCCAACGGACTCCGCGAGAGCGTTCGACGAACGATCCCAATCGGCACGAACACCACCCACCAGAGCACCGAGAAGATCACCGGTGTCGTGAGGCGTCCCATGATGTGGCCGAGCGCCATCCACCCGCGCTCGATCGGGCGAAGCACGCGCGGCGCGACGATGGCGCACACCAGCAATCCCGCGCCAGCGAGCACAATCGCGAGCGAGAGTGAGTGCGCCAGTCGATGCGACGCCCGCCACCAGAGCAGCGCTCCCATGCCGACGAGCGCCGGGCCCAGGGTGAATCCGAAACGACGCGACGTAGTGATATCGGACATCAGTCGAGCGCCAGCGGAGTATGCCATCGCGCATCGCCAAGCGTGGGCTGATCGGCGCGCACGACGAAGTACGGCGGAATGGCCAGCGCATCGATTTCCGTGCGCATCAGACACGCGTAGGCATCAGCCGGCGTGAGCACGACCGGTTCGCCGCGAATATTGAAGCTGGTATTCACTAACACTGGGCATTGGGTACGGGCGGAGAACGCCTCGAGGACGGCGTGCAGACCCGGTGCGCGTGCTGATGTGACCGTCTGCACGCGGGCCGACCCGTCGCGATGCGTGATGGCGGGCAGCGGCGGCACATCGGTGCGGACGGGCACGACCTGCAACATATAAGGTGAGTCGGTGGCACCGACGAACCAGTCGTCGGCGTACTCGGCCAACACGGCCGGCGCAAACGGACGAAACCCTTCGCGCAGCTTGATGTGCGCATTCAAGCGCGCCTGCATATCGGCTGGTCGCGGATCGGCCAGAATGGAACGCGCGCCCAACGCGCGCGGCCCGAATTCCATACGCCCGTCGAACCACCCAATGATACGCCCCGCTTCGAGCCATTCCGCCGTGCGCTCCACCACGCCGTCGCGCCCGAGGTGCTGCACGACCGCCCCCTGCGCCTGCAATGCTTCGGCAATCTCGGTGGCACTGTACGACGGGCCAAGCAAGGCGCCCTGCATGCCGTCAGGCATGCCGTCGTGCTGCGGCGTGCATGCACGTTCGCCGCCAAAGTAGCGATGCCATGCGAGCAGCGCCGCACCCAACGCGCCGCCCGCATCGCCGGCCGCGGGTTGCACCCAGAGACGATCGACGATGCCCGCTCGACGCAACGTGCCATTGGCCACGGCATTGAGAGCTACCCCGCCGGCCAGACACAGATCACGCACGCCGGCTTCGCGTACGGCGGTGGCGGCCATCCGCTGCACGATCTGTTCAGTCACAACTTGCACCGACGCCGCCAAATCCATCTCGCGCTGCGTGATCGGCGACTCCGGCAACCGTGGAGGCCCCTCGAACAGCGCATCGAAGGTGGCATTTGTCATGCGCAAGCCGTCGAGGAATCCGAAGGGCGCCATGTGGAGCCGAAACGATCCATCGTCACGCAGGTCGAGCAGATGCGAGAGCATCGTATCGACGAAGCGCGGGGTGCCGTAGGGCGCGAGCCCCATCAACTTGTATTCGCCCGAGTTGACCCGGAAACCGGCGTGATACGTACACGCCGAGTAGAGCAACCCTAAGGAGTCCGGATAACGTTGCTCATGCGTGAGCTGCAGGGCGGCGCGGTCACCGCGTCCGATGCTCGCCGTCGCCCATTCTCCGACGCCATCGATGGTGAGCACGGCCGCCGTGTCGAATGGCGACGGATAGAATGCGCTGGCGGCATGCGACTCGTGATGCTCGCACCAGAGGATGCGCCCGCGGTAGCCGCCAAGTCCCTGGCGAATCGCGCCATCGACGTTCAGCTTGCCGCCCGCCCAGAGCGGCGCACCTTGCAGAAAGGCGCGCCATCCGCGGGGCGCGGTGTACAGCCAGCTCTCGAGTAATCGATCGAGATGCAGGATGGGCTTCTCGTAGTACGCCACCGCGTCAAGCGCGGCTGGTGTGGTGCCCCCAGCGCGCAGACACCACGCCGCGGCCAGCGCCGGAAATGCCGCGTCGCCCTTCGTGCGGGAGAACCGCTCTTCGGACGCCGCGGCGATCACCCGACCGTCGCGTACCAGGCAGGCGGCGCTGTCATGGAAAAACGCAGAGATCCCCAGAACGTCCGTCATCGTGCGCGGAAGCTAACCGCCCGCGCCGATGCCCTGCAGGGGATCGTTCAGCGGCGCGACAACGGGGCCGGCGACCAGTTAAAGCCGATCGCGAACGTGTCCTGCGCCCCCGCGAGCTCCGACCCGGTAAAGGCCGCGGCCGCGCGCACCGAGAACTGTGAGTTCACCTGAAAGTTGACACCCAAGTCGAAGTTGAGGCTGACTTCCGACTGGCTACCGCCGCGCCGGCCGCCGCCGCTGGCCAGATCGAGCGATGCGCGGGGATGCACATATGGCGTGACGGCCATACCCTGCTCGAGATCGAACGTGTGCCCGATGCTCAGGCCCACCGGGATGCGCACAAGGGTGTAGCCACCCCCGAACGCGGCACCGGCGCCCGCCGTGAACAGCAAGTCGAGCGGCTGATCGCCCTTGGCGCGCGTGATCTCCTGTCCAAGGCCGCCGCCCACGAACAACGACAGGTTGTCACTGCCCTTCCGATCGATCAGGCCGGCGTCGAGCTGCCAGTGCTTCCCCGGGGCCCACCCTTCACGCCACTGAAACAATGCGGTCGTGCCCGCGCCGCTCGACACCGCCGCGGTGTAGTCCCGCGTCGAGGCGGTCGGCACCTGCATCGAGGGATAGTTGGACGCCTGCGCGTCAGCGCGTTCGGTCACGGTGAAGGCGGCCACGAGGGCGCCAAGCGTGAAGGCCACGGTCGTACGCAAGGTCATCATCGATCAGGCTCCGGGGTACAGGAAAGTCAGAAAAAGGAATCGGCAGAAATCAACGCCAGCCTACCGGTGTGCGCCACAGTCAGTCAGGACGAACGCGTGCCGTGCAGTACACTACGCGTGTACCCGCCCACAGATTCTCTCACGTGAATCCGATCTGCCCGACTACTCCGTGACGCGTCTCGCGCGTTTTACCACACAGGCTTGGCTTTGGTCCACCCGCCTGCGCGTCCGCACGCGATTCGCCGCGCGAATCGCGTGCGTAGTGGCCGCATGGAGCGCGCTGTTGGCGCCGCACTTCGCGCCGCTTGATGCGCAGCGACGGCCGGCGGCGCCATCGGCCGAAATCGACTCGTTGATTCAGCGTGGTCTCGCCCTGGTGGCCAAGGGCGATACCACCGAGGCGATGGAAGTGCTGGAGCAGGCCACCGACCGCGCCCCTCGCAACCTCGAGGCGCTCTATCAGCGCGGGCGTCTGCTCACCCGCACCATCGCCATCGGTTTCGCCGACACGCCCGCGCAAGTACTGGCCTGGCGCCTCTTGAATCGTGGCGCCGACCTCGCCCCGAACGATGCCCGGTTCGCCCTCGAACTGGCGCGACTTCGACTCCGCACCCCGTTACTTCGTGCGGACGCGGAGCGCCTGTTTCGGAACGCGGCCAAGCTGGCCCGTGCGTCGGGCGACCAGGCGATCGTCGCGGAGACACTCTGGGAGCTCGGCCGCGTCTTCGAGCGGCGTTTTCGCACGACGCAGCATCGGTACATGTACACGGGCTCGATCTTCTTCGATCAGTTCGCCGCGCGTAGCCGATTGCACTACATCCGCGACTTCCTCCAGCAGCAGGTTCGACCGATTGACAACGCGGGAGCGACGGAAAGTGCGCAGGCCGAACAGCTGTATCGGGACGCCCTAGAGGCCGACCCGCGGCATACGCCGAGCGCGATCGGACTGAGCGCGCTGCTCATCGAGCATCAGCGATTCGATGAAGCGCTCGCGCGGGTTACGCCGCGACTGCGCGACGGAGAGACGGATCCCACCCTGTGGTTTGCCGGCGGTCTCTCCGCCCTTCGCCTTGGACGTACCGCCGATGCCGAAGCGCACTTCGACGGCGCGATGGCGCGCCTTTCGGCCACAGAGCGGGCCGAGGTGCTCGACATCGGCCGGCTCCTCACCAAGGGGGACAGCGTGCGCTTGGCCGGGGTGTCTGAGTCGGTGCGACAGGCAACGCTGACGAGCTATTGGGAAGCCATCAATCCCCTGCTCTCGACCGCGCACAACGAGGCGAAGCTCGAGTACTTCGCACGCATCGCCACGACGATGCTCCGATACGATGAACCCGACCGGAATCTTCGCGGGTGGCGCACCGACCGAGGACAGATCATCGTGCGCTACGGTGAGGCGCCCGTTGAGGCGTTACTCCCGTCGACCGACAATCTGGCCGCGCGCGATGCCGCGGGACGATTGATCACCGTGTTCTACTATCCAGGTCCCGAAATCGGGTTCGTCTTTGCCGGCGCGTTAGCCATGCCCGGTGCAGTGTTTGCCGGAGACTTCCGCGACGTTGCCGACGCCGTGCGAGAGGACTCACCATTCCGCCTCGACAACATTGCACTGGCGGCCGCCATCGATTCCATGCCGACGCAGATCGCCCGATTTCGCGGCACCACGGAGGGAGCGTTCGATGTGGTGCTGGCCAGCGCGGCGCCGATTACACGGATGTATCGCGATGCGGAGCTCGACCGCGGCGTGATCGCGCTGACCTTGCGTCGCGGGGGCGTCGAGCGCATGCAGCTCGTGGATTCACAGCAGGTGGTCGTACCGTTACCACGACCGACCCCCTTCGAGTATCGTCGCGTGCTCACGCTGCCCAACGGTGAACATCGGCTACGCATCGAGGCGGTCGACCCGGCCGTGCGGTGGGCCAACGGGCGAGCTCACGTGGTGTTCGGACTGCCGGCGTCTCGTGACAGCGGATTGGCCCTCAGCGATCTGCTGTTGGCTCGCCGCCGCCGCGCACCCGCCATTCCGATGCGTACATTCGCCGACGCGAACCTCGATGCGCTGGCCGGCACGCGCGTGTCTCCTCGCGATACCTTCGCCTTATACTGGGAGGCGTACGCGGTGCGCCCGGACTCGGTCGGCGACGTGCAAGTCGAGGTTGAGCTGGCGGTCACCTTGCTGGAGATCCAGCGGAAGGGAGACGCCGTGTCACGCGGGCTTGCCAATATCGCCGACCTCCTCGGGCTGACGCCGGAAGGCGACCAACAGCTCGGCATGCGCTTCACGCGACGTGAGCGACTCGACGCGCGTGATCGACTTCCGTTGCTGGTGTCGCTCAGTCTAGGCGAGGCACCCATCGGCCGGTATCGATTGGATGTGACAGTGCGCGATCAGACGGCCAACACCACGGCGCGCATGTCGCGCGAGTTCACCATTTCCCCACGCTGACATGACACATTCTCGGCAAATGCTCGCTGGCACAGCAGTCGGTCTGTTCGTGCTGCTCACCCTCCCACTCGCGGAAGCCGCGCACGCGCAGGCAACGGTCCGCGACCATCGCTTGCGCTACAGCATTATCGGTTCACTGGTGGGCTCGGCGCTGGCCGGCGGTTACTACTTCGCCAGTGAGCGCGGCGAGCGCAGTGGACAGTGTGATCCCCAAGGCTGCGCCCTTCCCTACCTCGCGGTGAGCGGCGCGATCACGGGCCTCTTTCTCGCGCGCGAGTTGGATGCGCAGCGGCGCGCCGAATTGCCGCGCACAGGCGTTCGCGAGCGGCTCTCCCTCACATCGGTGACCCTGCCGTCGATGCCGACGGCGATGGCCGTCAACGACAGTCTGGTGGTGGTGCTCTCCGACAGTGGCGCCTCCCTGTTCGCGGCAGCACCGCGGCCACGCGCACTACGTCGTCGTGCGTCGGCGCTGAGCGGACTGCGTGATGTGGCCATCACGGCGGGCAGCGATCGCCTGTTGATCGCGGGCCGTTCGGCCCTGTACAGTGTGTCTACCGACTCCGGGCCGGCCTCTCGCCTGCTGGATGGTCAGATCACGGCGGTGGCGGTTGGCCGCGACGGGTGGGGTGCGGCACGCGGGCGGACGCTGTTGATCGAATCGCGCCGCGACGGAGTGGTCGTGCGCGATTCGGTGGATGTGGGCGAGTCCATTCGTACCGTGGCGTTCGACACGGTTGCCGACAGTTGGCTGATCGGCGCGGACTCCGCGCTGTTGCGCGTCGGAATTCGCGATGAGGCATGGTCGGTCACCGGTCGCTGGCCGACGGCCGGCGCCGTCCGCGCGGTGGCGACGAGTGCGGACTGGATTGCTACGGCCGAGGGCGAGTCTGGCGTGACGGTATGGCGGCGGGAGTCGTTCTCGAGCGGTGTCGTCACGTCGCTGTCGCTCCGCGGCGAGCCCCGTTTCGCCTACGATCTCACCATTCAGGGCAATGAACTCTTCGTTGCTGGCGGCACCGACGGCCTCTTTCGCGTCGCCCTTGGCGAGGCCGCCGTGGTGCGCAGCGTTTCACGTGATCTTCCATTTGTGACGCTCATTCGAGCGGACGCGCGCGGCGGACTCTGGGCCGGTGATCGCGGAAAGCCAAGTGTGGTGCGCGTCGAAACGACGATGCCGCCACGCTAGGCGCTTGTTCTGGCGTGACCGGTTGCCTCACGGGCATGGCGGAACTGATCACACGGAAAAAAAGGAGACAATGAGAAAAAGAGAGCACAGTCCTCTGTGCTCTCTTTTTCTCTTGGAC
>JBBQAK010000387.1:0-3852 GCA_038316215.1 Gemmatimonadales bacterium
AGGCACACGATCAGCACGAAGGCGTGTGTGCCGAAGCAGAGCGCGGAATTCGCGACCATGAGGTTCCGGTGGTCGAACCACGCGTTGTTCGCCGGATGCAGGGGATCTGCGGGCAGTCCGCAGAGCGCGCGCGGCCACCCATCGAATCGGGCAATCAAGCGATCCTGCCAGCCGAACCAGACGTCGTAGACGCGTGCCAGCACCGACACGATCCCGCTGTCGGTTTCGTCTCGCTCGTCGAGACGACTGGTCAGTGATGTGCCCGATCGCCTCACGTAGTGAAGCTGGTGGTAGTTGAAATACGAGCACTGGAGGAAGAGCGACAGCCACGCGGTCACCGCGAAGAACAGCGTGACCGGCAGAGACATGCCCGCCTGCAAGCCTCGATACGCGCCGGCGGCGATCCATGCCGTAAAGACGACGCCGTCACCAATCGTGTCCATGAAACGGCCGAGACGGTGACCCGTTCCGGTGAGCCGCGCAAGCGCGCCGTCACAAGCATCGAACAGATCCTTGGCATGCACCAAGATGGCAGCGAGCAGAAAGCCGGGTACGCTTCGCGCGTGGACGATCATGTATGCCGCGGCGAGCCCCGAACCGATCGACGCCAGCGTCACTACTTCATGACGTACGCGCAGGCGGTACAACGCGAGGAGCACCCGCTCGTAATAGAAAATCCAGAGAACGCTAATATTGAAATAGCGTCGCTCGGACGGGAGCTTATGAGAAGAAACAGCCTCTGGCGGGACTGGAATTGGAGCCGAGATGGTCAACGGGATCGCCTGCAGATGGAACGGTCTGCCCGAGGTGATCCCGAGCCAGTTGCGGCACCGACCGGACGCACTCGAGGGGGGACACCCGAATGTACCGACGCTCAGAATCTATCGGGTGAACGGTGGCGGGGGAAACCGTTAGGAACCCAATTCTTGCCAGCCACAACGGCAGAGCTCGCCGATGTCACTCAACCGGTACTACTTCTTCTCATACCGCTTTAACGCCTTCTGCCCAACTTCGGCGCCATAGATGTTGCCAGCGGCGTCTACCGCGACGCCTTCTGCGGAACTCGTGCTGGGGGCTTTGTCGTCGGGATCGGGAATGAACGCCGTCACTTTCCCGTCGCGCGCGCTGCCGATGCGCATGCCGCGCGTCCACGCCACATGCGGCGGATTCACCGAGCCCGACTCTGAATCGGCCACGTAGATCATGTCGTTCTTGTCGATGTAGATCCCGCTCGGTCGGCTGAACTGATACCATGTATCGAGCACATTGAGGTTCTGATCGACGATGATGATGCGGTCGTTGCCGCGATCGCCCACGAACAGCCGACCTTTTGAATCGAATGCCAGCGCGTGCGGCTGATCGAGTTCGGTGGCGCCTTTGCCCCAGGTGCCCCACGTTTTCAGCAACTTGCCGCTCTTGTCGAACTTGAGCACACGCGCATTCGACGTGTTACGTGACGAATGGCCTTCGGCCACGAAGATGTCGCCGTTCGGCGCCGTGATGACCGCGTTGGGCTGCCAGAAGTACGCCGCGTCGCGACCACCGCCCGGCGCGCCGAGCGTCATGAGCAGATCGCCTTTGGGCGAGAACTTGTAAATCTGGTGTCCCTTGGCGGCGTTCTCCGGCGCCGTGGCGGCCGCGCCGAGTGTGCAGGCGCAGTCGACCACCCACACGTTGCCGTTCTTGTCCACGTGAATGCCGTGCGGCGACAGGATCATGCCGGCGCCGAAGCTGGTGACCAGTGTGCCTTTGTCGTCGAACTTGAGCACCGATGGCAGCGACGATCCCGCGCAGTTGTTCACACCGCATCGTTCAGCCACCCATATGCTCTTGCCGTCCTTGTCGATGGCCACAGCGCTCGTGGAGCCCCACGTGCGCCCCACGGGCAGCTTGGCCCAGCCAGTGACCGTGCGATACGGATTTGGCAGGTCGTTGACCGCTGCCATCGTGGCGGACGATTGCGCGGAGAGCTGCGAGGCCGCACTCGACGAGGCGAGCACGAGCAAAAAGGCGAGACGACGCATTGGGGGCAGGGGCGGGAGGTGGGGCGGCGATGGGGCGTCAGCTACGAGCGCACCTCGTGATCCGCGGTAAACTTGCAGCGAGCGACGGCACTCACGCCAGCGTTGGGTGGCCGCGCTGCACCAGGTGTGGGGCTTCACTGCTCGCGAACACTGCCGGTGAATCATGTGTCGGTCCAGCACCGGGTCGTGTTCGACGCGCGATCGATTTTCAAGGGAACATTGATTGTCACCGTGGGTAAAACCTTGCCATCTATGACCTTAGGCGATGGCGCGTATTGATCGGCTCCTCGTCTGTGCGTTCGACGGAGAGAAAAGGGAACGCGCTGTGCACGGTAGTGCTCAATTGTCGTCGAACACTCTGCCATACACTCAAATGACGAAGCCACTGTCCACCGATGGGGAAAGCTTGACGGAAAGAGTTTTGACCAAGGCAGAACAGGATCTGCTCACGCCCACACGAGTCATCGCGATGCTGCGTGAGGGCAACGCCCGATTCGTCGCAGGCGAACTGACGGTGCGCAACCACACGGCCCAAATTCGCAAAGCCGTTCTGAGCCAGCATCCGAAGGCGATCGTGTTGTCGTGTGTCGACTCGCGAGTGCCTGTGGAGGACGTGTTCGATCGAGGCATCGGCGATATGTTCGTGGCCCGCGTCGCCGGGAACTTTGTCAACGCAGATATTCTGGGCTCGATGGAGTTCGCCTGCCACGTCTCGGGAGCGAAAGTCATTCTCGTGATGGGCCATGAGCACTGCGGCGCCATCAAAGCTGCGATCGGCGGGGTGGAGCTCGGCAACATCACGGAGATGCTATCGAAAATCCGACCGGCCGTGGAGCACCACCGTGACTTTGTCGGTGACAAGAGTAGCGTCAATGAACAGTTCGTCCACGCAGTGGCCGAGAGTAACGTCAAACTGAACGTGCAGCGCATTCGCGACGAAAGCCCGATTCTGCAGAAGATGGAAGCTGACGGGGCGATTGCGATCGTCGGTGCGATGTACGACATGGACAACGGCGAAGTCACACTCGTCGAATAGCGCAGGGATTCGACAATATGTTTGACTACGATATGAAGCACCTCAAAGGCGACCTGAGCGGCGGCGTCGTCGCCGGTATCATCGCGTTGCCGCTGGCGCTCGCGTTCGGCGTGCAATCGGGGATGGGCGCCGAGGCGGGGCTGTACGGCGCCATCGCGGTCGGGATCTTCGCCGCCCTGTTCGGCGGTACGCCGACGCAGGCCTCTGGCCCAACCGGACCGATGACGGTCGTGTCCGCGTCGATCGTCATCTACGCCATCGAGAACACTGGCAGCCTCGACGCCGGCTTAGGCGTCGTGCTCATGTGCTTTCTGGCGGGCGGCCTGTTTCAGCTTGTGCTCGGTCTGCTCGGTGTGGGCAAGTATATCCGCTACTTCCCGTACCCCGTCGTGTCCGGCTTCATGAGTGGCGTTGGTCTGATCATCGTGTTCCTGCAACTGTGGCCACTGCTCGGCAGCACGTCGCCCAAATCGACGCTTGCCGTCTTCACGCAGATCGCCGAACCTCTGGCCGCGCTCAACTGGAGCGCCATTGGTCTCGGCGTGCTGGCGCTGGTCGTGAACTACACGTTCCCCTTCGTCACGAAAAAAGTACCGTCGGTGCTGGTCGCCCTGCTCGTTGGCACGGGCGCAGCGCTCTTGCTCGGACTCGACGTGCCCACGATCGGCGACATCCCCACCGGCTTTCCGCCACTGCGCCTCGGCGCCTTCACCACGGTAGCGCCCGAGTACTACGGCTTTATCCTTCAATCGGGAATCACCCTCGCGCTGCTGGGGTCCATCGATTCCCTGT
>JBBQAK010000123.1:0-9508 GCA_038316215.1 Gemmatimonadales bacterium
ACGACAAGTTGTTCAACGGGCAGATGGACTGGAACACCCAGGCGACGACGAACCCTCGCAAGGTGTTCGACTCGTACGCTGGCGAGCTCGGTCTCGACATGACGGCGTACAACGACTGCTTCGACACGCAGAAGAATCTGCCGAAGATTCAGGCGAACGCCGCGGCCGGTACGGAGCGTGGGGTGAGCAGCACGCCGACACTGGTGGTCGGCAACAAGATGTACCCGGGCGGACTCACCTACGATCAGCTGAAGAAGCTTGTGGACAGTCTGCGCACGGTTGCGCCGGCAGCGACGGACACCGCGGCGAAGTAGCGCGAAACGGCGTGGCGAGCGGGTTACGCCCGCCGCCTCGCCGCCGCTTCATCGAGGCGCAATCTCGGCATGGGCACCGCTTCGGCGGTGCCTTCGTCGTTTGCGGCGTTCACCGTGGCCGCCGGTACCAACGCGTCGCCCAGCGCCACCAACGCACGTGTGGCCACCACCGACGCCAGCGGATCAGGCACTCCCATCTCACGCACGTAAATATCGAGTGCGCGCTCGTAGCCCACGTCGGTAGAGAGCGTGTCCACGAACAGCAGGGCGTTCTCCACGTGGGTACGGATCAGCGCTTCCTCGGCGCGTGCCTGCACGAGTCGCAATCGCTGTTCGGCGTCGGCCGACAGCTTGCGCGGGAACAGCGTTTCAGGAAACAGTTTGTTCAGAATGGACATATGAGTGCTGACGAATTTAAGCCATGCGGTGTTTCGCATCCGTAACCTCGATCACTCCCCACGCGAATCTCGCGCCAGGCGCCTTGGGCGAGATCGTGGTGCGGGCGGCGCGCCGAGGCGGCCTTCCAGGGAGGCCCCGGGCGATCGCCCCACACCACCGGGGTTACCGCGCAGTGCTCACGACTCCTGCGCCTCATACTGGTCTTTCAGCGACGCCACCACCGATGGATCGGCCAGCGTAGTGGTATCTCCAAGCGCGCGACCTTCAGCGATGTCCCGCAGCAGGCGACGCATGATTTTGCCCGAGCGTGTTTTGGGAAGGTCCGCGCTGAACAGAATGTCGTCGGGGCGGGCCAGCGCGCCGATCTTCATGGCCACGTGCTCGCGCAACTCGTCGCGCAAACTGCTGCTCTGCGTGAACCCGGCGCGCAACGTGACGAACGCCGCAATCGCCTGGCCTTTGATCTCGTGCGTCTTGCCCACCACCGCCGCTTCGGCAACGGCCGGGTGATCGACCAGCGCACTCTCCACTTCCATCGTGCCGATGCGATGGCCCGCCACGTTCAGCACGTCGTCCACGCGACCCAGGATCCAGAGATACCCATCCTCGTCGCGCTTGGCACCGTCACCCGGGAAATACAGGTCGGGACGGCCCGGCCACTTCGTGAAATACGTCTCCACGTAACGCGCATCGTCGCCCCAAATGGTGCGCAACATGCTCGGCCACGGATGCGTAATCGCGAGCAGGCCACCTCCTACGCCGATCTCGTTGCCGGCGGTGTCGAGCAACGCCGTTTTGATGCCGGGGAACGGTGTGGTGGCGGAGCCGGGCTTCGTGGCGGTGACACCAGGCAGCGGTGAGATCATGATGGCGCCGGTTTCCGTCTGCCACCACGTGTCCACGATGGGGCACCGCTCCTGGCCGATGTGTTTGTGGTACCACATCCACGCTTCCGGATTGATCGGCTCACCCACCGACCCCAGCAAGCGCAGTTGCGAGAGGTCGTGCTTCTCGACGTATGACGTGCCCCACTTCATGAACGCGCGGACGGCTGTGGGCGCGGTGTAGAAAATCGACACGCCGTAGCGTTCGCAGATCTGCCAGAAGCGATCCTTATCGGGCCAGTCGGGTGCCCCTTCGTACACGACCTGCGTGGCGCCGTTCGCCAGCGGGCCGTACACCAAGTACGAGTGGCCCGTGATCCAGCCGATATCAGCGGTGCACCAGAACACGTCCTCTTCTTTCAAGTCGAACACGTACTTGGTGGTGCTCGCCACACCAGTGAGATAGCCACCGGTGGTGTGCACGATGCCCTTGGGTTTCCCCGTCGTGCCCGACGTGTAGAGAATGAACAGCAGATCTTCCGCGTCCATCGCTTCGGGTTCGCAATACGTCGGCACCTGCCGCTTCAAACGATGCCACCAATGGTCGCGCCCGTCCTGCATCTCGGCAAACGTTTCGTCGCCCACGCCGCTGCGACGACGCATCACCACGAGCACATGCTCGATCGTCGGACATCCCGTGAGCGCTTCGTCAGCATTGCGCTTGAGCGGCACGATCTGCCCGCGACGATAGCCGCCGTCGGCCGTAATCAGCACCTTGCATCCGCAATCGTTGATGCGGTCACGCAGGGATTCCGGCGAGAAGCCGCCGAACACTACCGTGTGCACCGCGCCGATGCGCGCGCAGGCCAGCATCGCGATGACCGCTTCGGGAATCATGGGGAGGTAAATCGCCACGCGATCACCCTTCACCACGCCGAGCTTCTTGAGCATGTTGGCCGCGAGATTCACTTCGCGGTACAGATCCCAATAGGTGTACGTGCGACGGTCACCCGGTTCGCCTTCCCAGATGATCGCGGCCTTGTTGCGACGCGGGCCGTTGATGTGACGATCGACGCAGTTGACCGAGGCGTTGAGCTGTCCGCCCTGGAACCACTTCGCGTGCGGTGGCGTCCACTCGAGCACCGAATCCCACGGCTTGCTCCAGGTCAACTCACTGGCCTCACGCGCCCAGAAACCCAGCGGGTCCATCGCGGCGTCGTCCTGTACGCGCGAATCATGGACACGGGCCGTGGCGCGGAAGGCGTTGGGCGGGGGAAAGGAGCGCGTTTCCTGCAGGAGGACGTCGATATCGCTCATGGAGACCTAGTGTCCGGTACGAACCGGCGCGGTGGGGTGTCCGACGGGGATGTGCGCAGTGCGCGACACGCGCACGTGTCGCTCGCGTGTCGCGAGCAACCGCGTGTCCTGCTAATGTAGACCGATGCAGTCACCCTCCGAAACCGGTGCGACAGGTGTCGCGTCCGCCATGGCGCACGCGCGCGCGCCTGGTCCGGCGCTTACGGCCGAGGCGCTGGTGCGCGCCTTTGGTGGCCGGCGCGCCGTGAACGGGGTGTCGCTGTCGCTGAACGAGGGTGCCTGTTTGGCGCTTTTCGGTCCGAATGGCGCGGGCAAGACCACGCTGCTGCGCTTGCTGGGCGGGCTGCTGAAGCCGTCCGCCGGGACAACCCGCTTGCATGGCCAGCCGCTCCCGGGTGATGCCGAGACGCGACGGATGGTCGGATTGATCTCTCATCACGCCATGCTGTATCCGGCGCTTTCGGTGCGGGAGAACGTGCGCTTTGCGGCCGAATGTCAGGGCGTGATCGACGCCGACGGGGCCACGTCGCGGGTGCTCACGCAGCTGCGCGTGCTCGATCGTGCCGACACGGCGGTGCGCTTTCTGAGTCGTGGATTGCAGCAGCGCGTGTCGATTGCGCGCGCTCTCGTGCACGGGCCGCAGCTCGTGCTGCTCGACGAGCCGTACACGGGCCTCGACGAAACCGGCGCACAGGCGCTGACCGATGCGTTGGGCGCGCTCAAGTCGGATGGCGCGACCCTGGTGCTGGTCACCCACAACCTGAGCGAGGGGCTCGCGCTGGCCACGCACTCGGCGATCATGCAGCATGGCAAGTTTGTAGACGAACAACCGGTCTCGCCGTCCGGCTTCGACGTGCCGGGGTACCAGGCGAAGTATCGGGCGCTCGTGCATGAGGGTCTGGCGTGAGCGCCGAGCGCGCGGGCGCGACCCATCGGGCGCCGTCGTATCTGGCGGACGCGTGGCGGATTGCCCGGAAAGACCTGCTGATCGAGTTCCGGACCCGGAGTGCTTTTCTGGCGGCGACGGTATTTGCGGTGCTCGCGGTCGTGATCTTCCGTTTCACGTGGGATCCCACGGCGATTCCGGCCATGGATCTCGCGCCCGGTGTGCTCTGGGTGATTTTCACCTTTTCCGGACTCCTCGGGCTCAATCGCTCGTTCGGGCTGGAGCTGGCCGAACGCGCGTATGACGGGCTGCTCGCGTCGCAGGTGTCCCGGGAGGCCATCTTTACCGGCAAGGTGATTGCGAACCTCGTGTTCGTGATATGCGTTCAAGCATTGGCGGTTCCGGCCGTTGCGCTGTTCTTCGATCTATCGGTCGGTCCGTCGTGGTGGATCATCGTGGGGATCGTGCTGCTCGCCGCAGTTGGGCTGTCGGCGGTCGGTACGCTTTTCGCTGCGATCGCGTCCAACACGCGGTTAGCCGAGTTGTTGTTGCCGATGATGACGTTGCCGTTTTTTGTCCCACTGGTGATTCCGGCGGCGCAGGCCACGGCGGTGGTGTTGCGTGGCCAGCCGATCGCTGATGCCATGGCGTGGCTGAAAGTATTGCTCGCATTCGATCTCGTCTTCGTGTCGGCGTGTATCGTGGTGTTTCCGTTCACCATCGAGGAGTAGGTATGTCGTCGGTGTCGTCTGTTGCCCCGCGTCCGGCCACGTTGCCGGAGCCGAAGGGATTCGATGCGTTTCTCGCCATCGCGATCGTCGCCGTGATCGCGGCGTGTACGCGCGCGCTGTTCTTCACGCCCATCGATGCGATGCTGGGCGCGGCGCAAAAGATCTTCTATGTGCACGTGCCAGCGGCGATCATCGGGCTCTACTTCGCCTGTGGCCTGCTGTTCGTCAGCAGCATCATGTACCTGTGGATCAAGGATGAGCGCCTCGATCGCCTCGCCGAATCGTCAGCCGAAGTGGGACTCGTGTTCATGGGCATCGTGCTGATCACCGGTCCGGTCTGGGCGCGCACGAGTTGGGGCACGTGGTGGGTGTGGGAGGCGCGGATCACCAGCACGCTGTTTCTCTGGTTGCTCGTGGTGGGATATCTCGTGCTGCGCAGCGGCGTGGAGTCGGCGGAAGTGCGTGCGCGGCTGTCGGCCGTGATGGGAACGCTGGCGGCGCTGCTGGTGCCGTTTATTCATCTCACGGTGAAGCTCTTTCGTGGGATGCACCCGGAGCCCGTCGTACTGGCGCCGGAGAAGCCCAAGATGCCGCCCGAGATGTTGATGTCCTTCGGGCTGTCAATGGTGGCATTCCTGCTGCTGTTTTTCGCCTTGTTGCGTCTGCGCTTCCGCTGGGCCACGCTGCGCGATGCCCGCGCGGCCATGGAGTCGGCGTGATGCGGTATGCCAGTGCGCTCGTGCCGACCGCGCCGATGCTGACGGTCGCCACCGTGCAGGACACGGCCGGCAAGGTGGCATACGTGCCGAAGGCGGGTGGCCCGCCCGATAGCAGCAGTTACATGTGGGCGGGCTACGCCATCGCGTTGGCCGCCTACGGTGGTTACACCGTGCTGTTGCTGCGTCGCATGGCGCGGGCAAAGCGCGCCCGTTGATGTTGCGGTGGGCAGCCGGTGAGCAGCCGTTGAGCGTCGGTTGATCATGACCCGGATGCCGGCTCGCCCTCCCGAGCATCGTCCGCTGGACGGTGTGCGGATCGCCGTCACGCGCGCCGGTGAGCGCGGCTCGCCGTTGGCTGACGCCCTTCGGGCGAAGGGCGCCACCGTGCATGAAGTGCCGCTGACGCGCATTGAAACGCTCGACCTCACGCCGTTGCACGAGGCCGTACGTCGTCTCCTCGAGTTCGACTGGATCTTGCTTACCAGCGTCAACGCCGTCGACCATCTGGCGCGCGTGGTCACGGAGCGCGGTGCCGAGGCGGCCATGGCCACCCGGCGACTGGCCGTGGTCGGCACCGCCACCGCCGACGCCGCCGAACGGTGTGGCTGGCGCGCGCCCACGGTGCAGCCGGAAAATGCGCAGGCGGTGGGGATGCTCGACGCCATGGCGTCCCGGTCGGACATCGAGGGCGCCCGGATGTTGTACCCGTGCGCCGCAGCCGCCCGCGACGTGCTCCCCGACGGGCTGCGTGCGTTGGGCGCAGTCGTGGAGAGCGTGCCCGCCTATCGCAGTGCTCCCGACCCCAACGGACAGGCGCGCATCCGGGCGCTGGTGAAGTCAGGAGAGATCGACCTGGTCACGGTGGCGGCGCCGAGTGCGGTCGACGCGCTTCTCGACGCCCTGCCGGCCGAGCATGCCGGTCGACTGCCGGTGGCCTGCATCGGGCCGGTCACCGCGCGTGCCGCGAGGGTGGCCGGCTTTCCCGTAAAAGTGGAATCGGGGGCCGCCACGATGGAAGGCTGGGTGATCAGCATTGTGAAAGCCTGTGGTCTAGGAGGGACTAACTGAACACGCGGTTGCCCGAATAAGTTGTAGCATGACTGATCTTGTCGTCCGCATCGGAACCCGTTCCTCAGAGTTAGCGCTGCGTCAGGCGCGCCAGGTGGCTGCCGCGCTGGCCGCGCACGGCATCACGAGTGAGCTGGTGGAGTACACGACCATCGGTGATCGCATTCTCGATCGCCCGCTCAACGCCATCGGCGAGAAGGGGCTGTTCACCGCCGAACTCGAAGCCGACCTGATGACCGGTCGTACCGACTGCGCGGTCCACTCGCTGAAAGATCTGCCCACGGCCGATCCTGAAGGGCTCACCATCGTCGCGCTGCTCGAGCGTGAAGATCCGCGCGATGCACTGGTGGTCGGTCCGAACACCACCGCGCGCACGCTGCTGGATTTGCCGAAGGGTGCGAAGGTCGGCACGTCGTCGCTACGTCGTCGTGCGCAGTTGCGCGCGCTGCGCCCCGACTTCGACGTGCGCGAGCTGCGCGGGAACGTGGGCACGCGTCTGCGAAAGATCGACGCCGGCGAAGTCGATGCCGCGCTGCTCGCGGCGGCCGGCTTGCGTCGCTTGGGACTCGGCGACCGCATTGTTGCGTTCATGGATCCTCCCGATTGGATCTCGGCCCCTGGCCAAGGCGCTATCGCCGTGCAGGCCCGCGCCAACGACGAGCGTATGACGGCGATTCTGGCCACGCTCGATCACGCGCATACACGCGCCGCGGTCACGGCGGAGCGCGCCCTGCTGGCCGCGCTCGAAGGGGGCTGTCAGGTGCCGATCGGTGCGTGCACAACGTATGAAGCCAAGTACGGACCGATGCTCCACGGCATCATCGCGTCGATCGACGGCGTGTCGGTGGTGCGCGGCGGATTGCCGATCAATGCGGCAGATCCGGCGGCGAGCGGACGCGAACTTGCCCGACAGCTGCACGCGGCCGGCGGCGCGAGTATTCTCGAAGAGCTCCGCGAGGAACTGGCCGAAGCGGCCGCGGCGAAGGCAGCCGAGAAGGCAGCCGAGAAGGCATCCGAGCAGGCCGCTGCACCGGGAGCCAAGTAATGCCGATGCGCATGCGTCGTTTGCGGCGTACCGACGCGCTCCGCCGAATGGTGCGCGAGACGCGTCTCGATCCCGCGCAGTTCATCTTGCCGTTATTCGTGCGCTCGGGGACGGGACTCCGCGCACCTATCGGTTCGATGCCTGGTGTGTCGCAGACGTCGGTGGACGAACTGCTGCGCGACGCCGAGAAGGCGGTCGCGGCGCAGATCGGCGGTATTCTGTTGTTTGGCATCCCTGACACGAAGGACGCCACCGGTTCGTCGGCGTGGGATCCGCAGGGGCCAGTGCCACAAGCCGTGCGCGCCGTGAAGCGCGAATTCCCGCACCTGGTGGTCGTGACCGACGTGTGCATGTGTGAGTACACCGATCATGGGCACTGCGGTCTGCTCACGTCGTCGGGCGAAGTGGACAACGACGCGACGCTCGAATTACTGTCGCGTGAAGCGTTGGCCCACGCCGAGGCCGGCGCTGATATCGTGGCGCCGAGCGACATGATGGACCTGCGCATCGGCCACATGCGTGAGGCCCTTGATACGGCCGGGTTCTCGCAGACGCCGATCATGAGCTACGCGGCCAAGTACGCGTCGGCGTTCTACGGTCCGTTCCGCGAAGCCGCGGAATCGACGCCGACATTCGGTGATCGCCGCAGCTATCAGATGGACCCCGCCAACGGTCGCGAAGCACTCCGCGAAGTGCGGCTCGATGTGGAAGAGGGCGCCGATATTCTGATGGTGAAGCCGGCCGGCGCATACCTCGACATCATCGCCGCCGTGAAGCGCGACACGCAGATGCCGCTTGCGGCGTATCAGGTGAGCGGTGAGTACTCGATGATCAAGGCTGCGGCGGAACGCGGCTGGATCGATGGCGATCGTGCGATGATGGAATCGCTGGTGGCGATCGCACGCGCCGGTGCCGACATGACGATCACCTACTTCGCCCTCGAAGCGGCCGCCGCTCTGCGGACCCGCTGATATGTCTTCTTTCAACAGCAACCCGTCGATGCACAATCCCTGGCGCGATATGCCTCCCGGCCCTAACGCGCCGGAGCTCGTCACCGCGATCATCGAAATTCCGGCAGGCTCGCGTAACAAGTACGAGCTCGATAAGGAGTCCGGGCAGTTCAAGCTTGATCGCGTCCTGTATTCGGCCGTCCACTATCCCGGCGATTACGGGTTCATCCCGCGCACGCTGCACGAAGACAACGATCCACTCGACATCCTCGTGCGCATCAACGAGCCGACGTTCCCCGGTTGTCAGATCACCTGCCGGCCGATCGGCGTGCTCAAGATGCTGGACAAGGGTGAACCCGACGAAAAGATCTTAGCGGTGCCAAGCGACGATCCATATCACAACGACGTGTACGACATTGCGGACATGCCCCCGCACTACTTGCGCGAGATCGAGCACTTCTTCGGTATCTACAAGGACCTCGAAGGCAAGCGCGTCGAGATTCAGGGATGGGAGAAGAGTGAGTCAGCGTTCAAGATCATTGAACGCAGCATCAAGCGCTACGCGGATACGTACCTGACGGGTGAGTTGCAGCAGTTCGATCGACGAGCACCCTAGGAGGCGTCCGTGGCGCGCTTAAGCACCAGCGCCGCATTGATCCCACCAAAGCCGAAGCTGTTCGACAGCACCACCTTCGGGCTCATCTCTCGTCCGTGTTGCGGCACGTAGTCCAAGTCGCACCCCACGTCGGGCGTTTCGAGGTTCAACGTGGGTGGTACCCAACCACGTGATATCGTGAGTGCGCTGATGGCCGCTTCGAAGGCGCCGGACGCACCGAGGGCGTGGCCGTAGTAGCCCTTGGTGCTCGACACGGGAATGCGGTATGCGTGCTCGCCGAACACCTGCTTGATGGCCATCGTTTCGGTGGGATCATTCAGCGGCGTGCTGCTGCCGTGGGCGTTGATGTAGCCGACCTGTTCTACGCGTACCGAGGCGTCACGCAGAGCGTTGCGCATGCACCGCGCGGCCTGTGCACCGTCGGGGCGCGGGGCGGTCATGTGGTACGCATCATTGGTGGTACCGTAGCCGCCAAGCTCCGCGTAAATGCGGGCGCCGCGTGCCACGGCGTGCGACCACTCCTCCAGCAGCAGTACGGCACCACCTTCGCCCATCACGAAGCCGTCGCGGTCCTTGTCGAAAGGACGTGAAGCGCGCGCCGGATCGTCGTTGCGCGTGGACATGGCGCGAATGAGCGCG